>CAYOIM010000009.1:0-5596 GCA_964404075.1 uncultured Bdellovibrionales bacterium
ATAAAAAATCTTTATGCGTATTTGCTGAAGTGTTTCAGGATAATTTCCAAACAGCGGAGAGACCGCTGTTGGGTAGGGGTTGCGGGGGAAATGGGTTTGTGGTATAAGGGAGGCACAGATCGGTTTCTTCACCCTGGTTGTTTCTTTCGGGAGGAGGGGCTGATAGTCAGGATTCTGATGTGAGTCCGCAGAGGATTTCATCGGGATTTCTTAAAAACTTGTTTTCTATAGGAGATTTTCAGCCATGGATGTCATGAAAGCTGTAAAAAATGTTCTTTCGGGCGCGTTTATTCTCGCCCTCATCGCGATGATTTTCTCGCCACCACAGGCGCGTGCCGACGGTATGCCTGGCGTCCGTGAAACCGCGAGGGAAGTCCTCGTTGATGTACCGAAGTTCTGCCGACCACTTAGGGTGGTGTGGGAGGTTGTGTGGGAGCGAAACGATGACAACAAGGATTTGATGATCTCGTTCATCAAACGCGATGAGAAGAAGCTGAAGGTTCTGAGCTATCAACGAGGAGCCTATAGAGTTGAAACTATTTGGCGCGGTGGGGAAGTGGTACGCATCCCGAAGTTCGATTCGAAGGGACACCCAATTCAGGTTCAAGTCTTGAGTATTCTCGCGCTTGGCGAGAAGGGAGGTTTTCTCAACGATGAAAACTGGGTTTATGAGAGTCAGAACGCTCGCTGGGTGAATGGTGCCACCGTTTCTCCGCTGGTACGCGTCGGTACCTGGGGGGTCTGCACATGACCGTCGTATGGGAGGAGGGGATAGTGTGATGTATTCGCATTCTCCCCGTTTTTTTTGTATACTGGAGAAGTTATAGAGAGAGCATGATCGAAATACAGAAACAGAAAAAAAGGTTTTTTATTGGCACATTTTTCCTTGTGTTCTTTTTTGCTTTTAGTGTTAATTTTAATAATAACCCAGTCTATGCGCAGGCGCCTACAGAGGCAGAGTTGGAGGCTGCTTCTAAACCCCTTGCCCTTCCAATTGCTACACGATCGGAAACCTTTAATAAGGCGGCTAAATTTCTAAACCAAACTCCCCTTGAGGCCGCTGGCAATATCGTCATCGAAGGATTCAAATGGCTTCTCTACGGTGTGTTTACTTTTTGTTCTTTTTTGGCGATGCTTGCGGCATCGATATTCTCCTATGTGCTTGATGTGTCGCACTTGCAGGCTATCATGAGCAATCCAGTCATTTGGGAAATGTGGAAAATCGTGCGGGATTTTTTCAATTTATTTTTTATTTTTTCGCTTCTCCTCGTCGCATTCTCCACGATTTTCCAGGTGAGCAAGTTCGGTGGACTGAAGTCTATCTGGAGTATCGTCCTCGCGGCGCTGTTCATCAACTTCAGCTTTCCCATTACTCGGGCGATCATCGATATAGGAAATGTCATGATGTATTCGTTCATCAACGATATTTTTGGCATGACGAAGGACTCCTTGAATAGTGGTATTTTGAGCACCTCGGGATTGAAGGGGCTTTTTCTTCTTGATAAATTTCAGTCGGGGCTCTCTGTTGAATACTATCTCATCGCTATCATCTGCATGTTTATGTTCGGAATTTCTTTCCTCACGCTTGCGCTCATGATGTTCTATAGACTCTTCATGCTCCCCATACTCGTCATGTTCTCGCCGATCGGCTTCGCCGGATCCGCTATTCCTGGATTTGGCGGGTACTCCAAGCAGTGGTGGGATAAATTGATCAAGAATGTGTTCTTCGGTCCGATTGCGGTCTTCATGATGATGATCGCAGTGAAGTTTTTGCAGGTTTTGGCATCTTCAAGCTTGAATATCGCAGGGACGAACGCGATAACCCAGAATGCGATTTCTCCTAGCACGAGTGGTGTTTCTGGTACGCTTATTTCATCTATCGTCTACATGACCATCCCGATCATTTTCTTCTGGATCGCCATCACCTCGGCGGAGAAGATGAGTTCCGAAGCCTCGGGCATAGCGAGTTCCTTCGGGTCGAAGTTTTTGAAGAAAAGTCGAGATTGGGGAGTAAAAAGAGCATGGCAATATACTGGTAAAAATACTTACGATGGGTTGAAGGATAAATACAATAGGACATTTCATGAGCCGAGAGGTCTGGGGTATTCTTGGCGTGTAAAGCAGGCTGAATTGAAGAAAAATGATGATGAGAAGCGCAAACAGGAGGATGAGGCTAAGGCGAAGCCTGGACAGGAGGCTGCTCGAGCGAGCATGAATAAGTCCGACCTGGCTATAATTGCAAAGGGGAAAGCGCCTGGCGCATCTGCAAAACAAAAAGCGGCTGGAATAGCGGCACAAAAACGATATAATAAGAGACTGCAGACATCCAATGTCGAGGAGATGAAAAAGCAAAAGGAATCGATAGAGAACTCCGGGTTGGTTGGTATCGACAGTACTTCGGATGAGGCATTCAAGATGACCAACCCACACGCTCCGGGTTTCGATGCAACAAGGGATGGGTATGCGAAACGGGCTGCAAATGCAGAAAAGTTTAAGGCGAGCATGAATGACAGAGATGAATTCGTTGACTTTGTCCGTCGGGATGCGCCAACTGCTTCATCAAAAATAAACTCTCTTATTAGTATGAGTGCGGCGGATGCTGTTCCGCGACATATCAAAGGAACTCCAAAGGAGGCTGGGTTTATTGTGGAGTATACTGCCAGACAGGTTCGAGCGCAAAGGGCATTTGCAAATATTCAACATGATCTTGGTGTAAATCCAAATGCTGTGCTTGATAAGGCAGAGCTTGCATCGATGCGTTCTTTCATGAGCTGGAGGATGGATCATGTCGTGGGAGAAGGAGCAGATTTTGATACCGATAGAGATCCGATTATACCATAACTATGTTGCTGGATTTTTCTGAAATGCAGAGGATTGAAAAAGCTATGAAAGAGCCTTATTCAGGGCATTTTTTTGATGGTCAATTGGGAGCTAAAAAGACGGCATATGATGTGATAGTGCGAAAATCAGACGATATTCTTTTGGTAGGTGGTTCTGAACTCGCTTTCGGGGCGACGGTTGCAGGATTGACCGAGGCGATGGCAGAGATGCTTTTGAAGAATGGTACGATGTCGCAACGGGAGGGGCTCCGGGATTTTCTCTCCGATGAGGATGCCTTTCATGAGGCGATGAGGACAGCAGAAGATATGGATGATGACGAGGAGGAGCGATCGACCAAGCATCGGGAACGGGTATCTCGGGTGATACAGTATTTGCGGGATAATTCGGTGGTGTTAGGAAGTTGAGATGTCAGAAGGTGAGGAAGGGAAGATTTTTCAAACAGCGGTCGCACTGCTCCAAAAGCGGAACGACCGCTCTCGAGAAATCCCATAAACTCTAAAATTCTGCATCTATCCTCTGCCTGAGATATGGATTTTCAAACACAAAATAATAACATACGCGGAATGAACTTCGCAACTGCTTCTCAGCAAGATGAGGAGGATGATTTGATATTCGATCCGGTTCTCGAACGGAAGAGAATTGCGGATGGAACGGAGGAATATCTTGAAGAATTGCGTCGCGACTGGGAAAAATACGCTTCTGGAAAAAATTCTTTTCCGGATCATATTGCGAAAATCAGTTTCACATTGCGTGAATGGATGCTTTCTTTCGATCGGACAAATTTCTATGATCGATTGGCGAGGGAGTTCGACCTGCAGGGATCGGATCGCATGGGTATTGCTCGCCTTGCCTGGGATATCGTCTTGCAAGCCGAGTGGTCGCCACGGGCGGAATTATTTCAGAAACATATCAGCAAGGCCTCAGTCATATCGGAGCTTGCGAAGCGGTTTGCAACGGACTTCATTCCGAAGGCGCGGGAGCTTTCTCTGATGGCTGATGCCCGTCCGAATGCTCTTTTGCCTCGTATTTCTCGGAGCGCCCCGACGGAACAGAAGACTATCGATCGTGTAGAAATTTCTCTCATGCAGGCGCTCGGGAAATTCGAGAAATTGGGTGGTCAGCAGGTGACGAATTCGAAGATCGTGGTGAAGGGGCAGAATGACCCGGTGAGGCCGACGATCTTCAATTGGCTCCGCGCGTATCGCGATGAGCTGGGCGTCGGAGCGCACGATGCCGTCGCGCGGGGACAATTCCTCTTCCATTCCCTGAATGGCAAGGGGCTCTCGTCCGACGAGCGGGATCAGGTGGGCATGCTCCTCAAATCCCTCGATGAGAATAGTCCGCTCACGATCGATGCGGGACGGCAGGAGGTGGTGTTCGGGGGACAGAGAACAGAAGGAGCTTTTTCAAATAGCGGTCGCACCGCTCTAGAAGCGGAACGACCGCTCCAGATGCGAACAACGGTGGTTCCGCCTGCGGGCGGTGCCTCCGCTGTTCGTGGTGCTGTTCTGGAGCCAAATACTTTTCAAACAGCGGTCGCACCGCTCAAAAGCGGAACGACCGCTCCTGAGCGCTTGCCCGATCAAACAGCGGATGCACCGCTCCCGACGCAAGGTGTTGGCAATATCTCACGGGCGGTGTTTGATTTGCCGGTTATGAATCATGGAATGGGAAACAATCCAAATAGCGGACTCACCGCTCCAGAAGCGAAACAACCGCTCCAGGTACAAACAGCGGTCGCACCGCTCAAAAGCGGAACGACCGCTCCCGCCAATCGACCATCAGCTTTTGAACAGGCGAAGGCGATACAGCAGGCGAATAGGGAATCACGATTGTCAATTTCGAATCTCGCTGATGAAACGGTAGAACTCGGGAGGATGGATGTTCCTCGCGAGGAGATCCGTCCGGTAGCAGTGCCTCGACCGAGTGCGGCTCCCGCTTTGCAGAGCGTGGTACCGGCACCGCGCGCTATTTCTTTCGAGCCGGCGAAGATCGATACTTTTTCTTTCGGCATTGGTACTGCTGGAATTGCGCCATCGCCACGAATAGCGGTCACTCCGCCTGCGGGCGGTGTGTCCGCTGTTCGAGAAGAGAAGATTGAAAACAGCGGACTCACCGCTCCAAAAGCGGAGAGACCGTTGTTTGCAGATGATGGTAATGTCGGCGCACTCTCTTTTTCGACGAATCATGTCATGCCGGCGGAGAAGGAGGCGTCACGAATAGCGGTCATTCCGCCTGCGGGCGGTGTGTCCGCTGTTCGTGAACAAGGAATAGAAAACAGCGGTCTCCGTCAGCTGACGGATCAAAAAGCGGAACGACCGCTCCCGAGGCAAACAGCGGATGATACAAACAGCGGTCGCACCGCTGACAAAATCAGCGGAACGACCGCTCAGTCGGCACCGGTGAAGCAGGCGCCGACTCTGCCGCCGGTCAATCGATTCCGTATCACGCCGACGGGGCATCGGGATACGGTAGCGAGCGATGATACGCCCTCACCGCATGTGGTGGATCTCCGAAGCTAAGCTCAGATATTGGATATCAGATGAGAGATATCGCCTGTATTGTTATGGTATACTGAATAGATACTGGATAATAGATATTAGATATCGGATAATGGATGTCGAATAATAAATTTCTATTGCCTATAATCGTTCTCTCTTTATCTGTTATCAAATATCTAGTATCCATTATCAAATATCTGGCATCCAATATCTATTATCAATTATCTAATATCTGTGCGAAGCACTTATGATGT
>CAYOIM010000009.1:5696-28068 GCA_964404075.1 uncultured Bdellovibrionales bacterium
TAGATAATAGATATTTGATACTGGATATGGAGGAGGGGAAGAAAATTTGTTCGTTTCAGGATCTTTTTTGTTGGAAAGAAGCTCATGCGTTTACACTTTTGATATATAAGATTACGAAGAATTTTCCGAAGGAAGAGATGTTCGGTCTTACGAGTCAGATACGACGGGCATCCGTATCTATCGTGTCAAATATTGCCGAGGGATATGGACGACCAACGGGGAAAGACAGGATAAAGTTTTTTTGGATAGCATACGGGTCGCTTCCTGAGGTGGAGAGTCAGGTTCTGATAGCAAAGGATCTCGGATATATCCAGGGGAAAGAGACAGATTTGGAAGAGAGAATCATGAAAACAGGGAAATTACTTCTGGGTCTTATAAAGAAAACACGCTAGAATGTATGTGCCCTCTCACCATCAAGTATCTAGTATCCATTATCTATCCCTAATATCCAGTATCTTATCTTAGTATCTAGTATCCAATATCTAATATCAGCTGAAAGCCATGGAATTCTTGACGAAATCAAAAAAAGTGGAGGGGTCGGGGAGAATGAGCACCCAGAAATATGTGGATGTGGAGGAAGTTCGGAGTGGCGCGATCGTCCTCAAGAACGGTGCTCTCCGTGGCGTGCTCCTCGTCTCCTCGGTCAATTTCGATCTGAAGTCGAGCGATGAGCAGGATGCGACCATCATGCAGTATCAGAACTTCCTCAACTCGCTCGACTTTCCGATACAGATACTCATACAATCACGGCGCTTCAATGTGGAGCCATACCTCGCCATTCTCCAGCAGAAGGAGAGGCAGCAGGAGAACGAGCTCCTCCGTTTCCAGATTTCCGAATATCGGAGTTTCATCTCCGGACTCATCGATACGCAGAATGTCATTTCCAAATTTTTCTATGTGGTCGTCCCGTTTTCTCCCGTCGAGACGGAAGTGGGCGGGTTTTTCGACAAGATCGGATCAATTTTCTCTCCGAAACAGACGCTCGCGGCGAACGACACGACTTTCGAGATGTATCGGAGTCAGCTCTATCAGCGGATGAATCATGTCTCGGCAGCACTTACGGCGACGGGGGTACGGGTAGCGCCACTCGGGACGGAGGAATTGATCGAGCTCATGTATAATAGTTACAATCCATCGCTCTTTACCTCGGAAGTGATACGGGATATCGGGAGCGTGGAGTTGTCGGAGAAAGTGAGGTGAGATACCAGATAATGGATATTGGATACTAGATATTTGATAAGGACGAAGAGAATATTTTTTTACAGAAACATTCCCTCTGCTCTATATCTCGTATCTAATATCAATTATCTGGTATCTGTCCCTAGCATCTATTGTCCAATATCCACTATCTGTTCCTAGTATCTGCTATCCATTATCTAATATCGGTTTTCAGCTATGCAATTCCCATTCATCGGAAAAAAGAATACGGAGAGTGCCTCTGGCGGGGTGCAGATATCTGCGACGGCTCTGCGCGAGGAAGCCTCGCTCTATCAGCGCGGACTCGCTAGCATGAAGGATCTCATCGCGCCACCGGCGATCAAGGTCGTCTCGAATCACATGCAGATCGGGTCGGTGTTGTCGCGCACGCATTTCGTCATCGCGTACCCCCGCTTCCTCTCGACGAATTGGTTCTCGCCGATCATCAATCTGGATTTCCCGATGGATATCTCGCTCTTCGTGCATCCGATCGATACTTCGGAAATCCTGAAACAGCTCCGGACCTCGGCGACGCGGGTGGAATCGCAGATCAGCATCGAGCAGGAAAAGGGCAAGATCCGTGATCCGATTCTCGAGACCGCCATCCAGGATATCGAGGAACTCCGCGACCGCTTGCTTCAGGGGACGGAGAAATTTTTCCGCTTCGGACTGTATTTCACGCTCTATGCGGACACGGAAGAGAATCTGAACAAGATGAGTCAGTCGGTGGAATCCATGCTCGAGGCTCAGCTCGTGTATGTGAAGCCCGCGGTCATGCGTATGGATGACGGTTTCGTCGCGACGCGGCCGCTCGCCCTGGACAATCTCGATGTCGCGAATAATCTGAACACCCAGCCACTTTCGACGACATTCCCGTTCGTATCCTCGGACCTCTCTTCGAATGATGGGATCCTCTATGGCATCAACCGGCACAACAATTCGCTCATTCTCTTCGACCGGTTCAAGATGGAGAATGCGAATATGGTGGTCTTTGCCAAATCCGGTTCCGGGAAGAGCTATACGGTGAAGCTTGAGATACTGCGCTCCCTCATGATGGGGACGAGCGTCATCGTGATCGATCCGGAGAATGAGTACAAGCATCTCGCGGAAACGGTCGGTGGGACATTCATCAAGATCTCGCTCGGTTCGGAGGCGCATCTCAATCCGTTCGATCTGCCGAAGGTGAAGGAAGACGAGGAATCGGAGGGTGTACTCAGAAATACCATCGCGAATCTCCTCGGGCTCCTCCATATCATGCTCGGTTCCGTGACGCCGGAAGAGGACTCGATACTCGACCGCGCCATCCGTGAGACCTATGCGATCCGCGATATCACCGAAACTTCGGATTTCTCGTCCTTTGATGCGAGCTCCTTCCCGACGATGACGGATCTCTATGATGTCCTGAAGAATATGGAGGGAGCGGAGTCGCTCGCGGCACGGCTCGAGCGCTACACCGAAGGGATCTTCTCCGGCTTCCTCAATCATCAGACGAATATCACCCTGAAGAATCAGCTCGTTGTCTTCAATATCCGGGATTTGGAAGAGGAACTCCGTCCGATCGCGATGTATACGGTCCTCCAATATATCTGGAACGAGATGCGTGCGGACATGAAACAGCGGATCGTCGTCGTGGATGAGGCGTGGGTGATGATGCAGAACGAGGATGCGGCGGCGTTCCTCTTCGGCATCGCCAAGCGGTGTCGGAAATACTATACGGGACTGACGACCATCACGCAGGATATCTCGGACTTCATGGCATCGCGGTACGGGAAACCGATCGTGACCAACTCTTCCCTGCAACTCCTCCTGAAGCAGTCCCCGTCATCGGTGGATGTGATCGCGGAGACATTCTATCTCACGGATCACGAGAAGTTCCTGCTCCTCGAATCCAATGTGGGGGAGGGGATATTCTTCGCGGGGCTGAAGCATGCCGCGATCAAGGTCATCGCCTCGTATAGCGAGGATCAGATCATCACTTCCGATCCGCGGCAACTTCTCGAGATCGAAGAAGCGAAGAAGGAATTCGAGGGAAAATGAGAGAAGTCTTTCAAATAGCGGTTGTTCCGCTTTTGGAGCGGTGCAACCGCTGTTTGAAAAATCTCCTGGATCCCGGGTCAAGCCCGGGATGACAAGAGAAGGGAGTGTGCTGGAAGTTATATTTATGTGACAATATGGCTATTGCGATGAGAAGAACAGAAAATGATAGTGAGGCGGAGAGAATAGATGCATCGAGAGAGGCATCGGAACGGGAGCAGAGGCGGGCGTATGTGGCGGATCGCATGGCGGCTGAACGGAATCGGAGGATGAGTGCCGTAGCGGCGAATGATGCCCTTTTCGATGCACAAGGAGAATCTTCGGGGGAGATGGTGACGCTCTTTTCGTATGCGCCGATGGGAATAGCTGGTATTTTTAAGGATCTCATTGATTGGATCGGTATCGGATCGATTCCGGGCATCGGTACCGTGGTCACCTTCTGTGCTTCAATACTTATTTTTTTTCTCGCCCTGCAACGAGGTTCGTTTCGGGGAAGAATGAAATATCGGAAGGGCATGGTATTGATTGTGGGGACGGCCGTCGAGGCATTCGGATTCGGACTTAATTTCCTTCCTCTGGAGACGCTGACGGTTCTCGCGATGTATGCCGTAGACAAGGCAGAGGAAAAAGGTGGTATGATAGGGAGGGTAGCGGGAGGTGTGAAACAAAATGCCATCAAAAGAGGATAAACTATGTCTTTACGTGAGTTTACATGGGATCGCAGGTTCGTGGTGACGGGAGGGGCGATCCTCTTCTCTCTTCTTCTGTTCGTCTTTTTCCCCGGGACGGACCGGTTGCCGACCGGCACGCAGAGCATCATCGCTTTCGCCATCTTCTTCCTCTTGTTCCCGCTTCTCTACGCGAAGTTCATCCTCGAGGAAGGATGGGACGCGATGGGATTTCGTATGGAGCGGGTGCTTTCCGGTTGGGTCGGCGCTCTTCTCGCGGTTGTTTTCGGGTTCGCCATATTTTTCCTCGGATACTCGGTGTGGCCGGCGATCCATGAGACATACCGGCTTCCCTTTGCGATCGAACGGTCGTTTCTCGCTTTCGTTCGGTATGAGGCGTTTCTTCTCGCGATCCTTTTCCTATACGAAGTGTTTTTCCGGGGGTTCGTCCAGCTCCTCTTCCTGCGGCGATTCGGTCCATGGTCTGTATTCCTTCAGTGGGGTATTTTTCTCCTGTTCCTCTTTGCAAGTCAGAGTCTCAGCATGGATCAGGGCGCGATGATCCTCTTCGCTCCGCTTTCCGGATGGGTCGCGTACCGGTCGCAGTCGATCTGGTTCTCTTTTTTTGCGAGCGCGCTTTTTTTCATTGCGATGGATGTCTTCCTTCTTTTGACAAATCGGTAGATAATAGAGGGGGAAGAAGAATATAGAATTTAGAATATAGAAGATGAGGAATTTTTTACAGCGGTTGCACCGCCTGCCCGAAGTGCTACATCGTTGCAGGCGGGCTCCAAAAGCGGAACAACCGCTATAAAAAATGAGATATAGCGAAAAAATATGAAAACATTGAAGAATCTATTGAAAACGACTGGTGTTCTCATGCTCGTGTCTGTATTTTCTATGGGACCGATGGTTTCGGTTGTTTCCGCGCGAGGGATCAAGGTTCCATCGGCTTCGCAGATGGCGGCCGAGCTTGAGAGTCGTTACCATATGAATCTCGGGAGCATACAGGATCAGAGCGAATCGTTCAATGTCTCGAGTCAGAAAAAGTCCGTTCCGGAAGTATCGCTCTCTTTTTCCCCGTCCGATCCGAAGCCCGGAGAGAAAATAACGGCGAATGCTCTCCCATCGTTCTTCTCCAATGAAATCGGGGCATTGTATTTTTCCTGGTATCTCAAGCGGAAGGATTGCGATATCGATAATTCCCCATCGTCCGATATCCGGACCAGGTGTGATAATGACGGCAACGGGCGTATTACGGTGAATGATTGGAAGGTCGAAGCGATGCGGACGATCGCAACCAACGGATTCGATCATGCGGAGACGAGTTATGGGAGCGGGGATGATACGGATGATGACAGGTATAAGGCCCGCTTCGGAGGGGACAACAAGGTCGGTACGGGCAATAACTATTGCGCCATCCATGATCCGTCGACGGGTACGATTTATGAGTTGGTGCAGGGGATATCGGATATGAGCGGGGTGTGCGGTGGTGGACTTCGACCGGCGTGTATCGGAACATCGACCGCTGAGTCTGTGGATCCGAGTAATTTCACCGGTTCCGGCGGAAGCGCATACTCAGTTTCCAATGGAGACAGCACATATTTTTTCGTCGGATATCCGCAGTGTTCGGGAGGCACCGTCTCATGCTCTTCCGGGAGCCTCCGGTGTCTCGCTGATCCGAAAAACGGTTCTGATTATGGATCGAGTCCGATAGGGAGTATCTGCACAGGGACGGAAGGAATTCCTCCGAGTGATTGCACACATCTCTTTCCGAAGGTGACGGGGTTCACCGCAGGTGATGCTGATTTCGGTATCAATGAGGAAAAATTCTGGCATACGGATCCGAAAGATCCGAGTACGGCGCAGAACGGGAACAAGGATGAGGCGAATGTCGTCGGTCTCGGGCAGAATAGTTTCACCTGGAACTATGATTCGGGGGATAAGGTCGGGGTCGTGGTGGAGGGGACATCCATGGTTATCACGAAGCATGATGACTCTTCCTCATATATCATGTGGGGATTTTCGAAAAATAATTGTCCGATGTCCATCGCTACGGGAACCGGGGCATATACGCAGACGATCCGCGGGTACGGCGTGTCGATCCCTGCCGCGACGGCAGACCTCAATGATTGCCTCGAGAGGAATCTCGTCGATCCGACGGAAGGAGGGCAACCGGGGCGTATGGAAATCTCAGTCACGGCGGACCCGGAGAACCCCGTCAATGACGAATCGGGAGACCTGTCAGGAGATATGGTGACGGCGTATGCGACGGTGGTCAACAGCACGGTGAGTCCGTCGGAACAGGTATTCGACTGGACGGTATCGATCGCGAACAATATCCAATTTGACAATAGCGGCTCTGGTCGTCGCGCGAAGAATATCACGACCGATCTGAAGGCAGAGAGATTGCTCGGGACGACACAGGGAAATGGACTCTCTCAGATTTCACTGCCTCTCAATATGCCGAGGGTCGGGAAAAATGGTCTCCGCCTCTTTGATTATGTCGATGCGAATGGTGTCGGGTATATGCGGTTCTCGGTCGCGGTATCGGAGAATTTCGCCTCAAGTGTCGCGAGGAAGGGTCGTGGGGATATTATGGTGAAGTTCCAGACGATACGGGATCGTATCGGTGCCTATCTCGTGAGTGTTACCGGGGATCCACTAAAACTTTCTCTCGTTTCCGGCGTGAAGAGAAATGAAATCTGCAGTGAGACAGCATCCCGTCGGACGGTCTGTTCGGTCATGAAAAATGAGATCATCGGTCTCCGACTCGGATCGGTCGGATTTACGGATTACAGCTGGACCGTCAATGGAAAGCCCTTGGTGTGCACGGCGACGCTTTCGGATCAGTGCTCGAATGATGCCGCGACGAAGACGAATTTCCTGCCTGTTTTCGGTGAGACGGGGGATATCTTTACGGTCGGGGTGACGGCGGTCGATGTCGTATCGGGGAAAAAAGCGACACTGTCACGGATATTCCGCATTGTCGATCCGAGTGTCGCGATCGTGTCTGCCGATGTCAGGAAGACATGGCCGAAGCTCCTCGGACAATATAAGGATGTTTCCGGGCATCTCTACAACGATCTCAGTCTCAATATCTTTCAGACATTCAATGGTGAGCAACTTCGATTGAAGGCTCTGTTCATACCATCGTTCCTTCGAAATGGCGTGGAGGGCGCATGGGACATAGACGGAGAAATGATGGCGGAGAATGCCGATGGGGAAATTGAATTGCCGATCACAAAGGGAGTGGGGGATATCTATAATGTCTCGTATCACGCGTCCGTGATCCAGTCTTCGGGTGTCCGGAAAGCCCTTCAGCGATTCTGGAATATCTCGACATTCGACTCCGGTGAAGTCCTCTTCTCGAAATCGATTCAGGTCGAAGTGTTGGGGAGCGACGGCACGGAGACGGTCGGATCGCTTCCAGGATCGAAAAAATTCGCCGCTCTCGCGAGCTATATCCCTGCGACCGTGCTCTTCGCGGTCAAGGCATTCTTCGCGATGGCGCTCATACTGCTCGTCTCTGGATTCATGATGGCACTCGTTCCGGAAACGCTCCCCCGGAGATCCCGAGAATAGCACTTTAGAGAAAAAGTACCGACCCATACGGGGTCGGTATTTTTTTGTGTGCTACGGGAGACCCGACTGCATCGCTTTGCGAAGCGTTTCGGGCAGGGACTCGCATGTGCCGGGGAGAGGATTTGAACCTCCATAGGATTGCTCCTGTCAGGTCCTAAACCTGATGCGTCTACCGTTTCGCCACCCCGGCAATAAAATCTGTAATTGTTCATCATGATTACCCGAGCTGTGCGTTTGATCCGAAGTGACGGAGGAGATACGCCGCCTCTTCTTTGAGCGGTCCATCATTGCCATATTCACCGTGATGCCTCGTCTCGTCGCCATAGGTCTCTCTCTTCTGGTCGAGGTGGAAGCTGACGAGGAGGTCTGATCCGTCCATTTTTGCATAGGCGTGAAACCGTGGATAGCCGACTCTCGCGAGTGGTCGGATAAAGCTCATCTCATCCCCGTCTTTGCGTTGAAAGGAGTATCCGGCGCGGCGGAAGAGAGTGACGGCATTGTCAGTCGGTTCGGCGATGATGATCTTCATACGGCATGGGAAGTATCTGGCGTGGATGATCGGGGAGGGGAAGGATATGGGGAATCTTAGCATGATTCCACATTCTGTAAAATTCAGAAAACGGTGAGAAAGATTTTCCGGATAAGCGTTTTTGGGATGCGCGTGTGATTCAAGAATACGGTTCGTGACGGATTTTTTCCGGAAAATCGGAAAGTCGGAGTGATGACGGTGGCTTCCGGTCGTAATTCCTGTTCAAGCTTCGGGAGGAGCTTGTCGAGGACATCCGGGAAAAGATAGGCATAGAGAACATCGGCATCGGTGTAGGATATTGAAAATAAATTTTTCTTTAGAAGGATAATATTTTTCGAGTGTCCGTAGCGGAAGAGATTCCACCGCGCGAGACAGTAGGGGATGATATTTTTTTCCACACCGATATAACGGGCAGTAGGTTCTTTCCGGTGGCATGCGATGAGCACTTTCGCATCGCCACAACCGAGATCGTACACGATACTTTTTTTCCGAAGCGGAAGGATGTTGACGATCTCCTGTCGTACGCATTTTTCCGTGGATATGAAGGGGGCTTCGCCGGAAAGCATCCGTATCAGTTGGAGGGTGATGGCACCGACGATGAGTACGAAAAGGAACCCGATGAAGAAAAGGAAAATGAGAACGCTGGCGATCATGATGATTGTGCTTGTCGGAGTGCCGGGAATCGAACCCGGGTCACACGCACCTTCACCCCGCACCAAGTTTCGTGGTCGGGGCACCGGGAATCGAACCCAGACCACACGCACCCGAAGCGTGCGTACTACCACTATACTATGCCCCGAAATTTGGTGCGGGGCGGGGCGTGCATACTACCACTATACAACACCCCGTTTGTTACTCAACCCAATGAGTCTTTTTTATTTTTTTATCTTCTGCTTCCTGCTCGTCTTCGATTTTCTCTTTGGCGAGTTTCCGGAGTTTTTCGAGATCGTGTCCCATGAGCGTCTTGCTTCGGGCGAGGAGGGCTTCTTTCATATTGAGCGTTGGATCCTCGATGACTTCCGCAAGGAGAACATCCAGGATGGCGCCGATTTTCGGACCGGGTGGTATCGCGAGTTCCCGCATGATGTCGTCGCCTTTGATGGCGAGCATCTTGACCGAGAGGGGATCCTTGGAAACTTTGTCGATCATGTATTCGAGGTGGCGGAGCTTGTAGGGCTTCGCTTTGGGAGTGCCGGAACCGAGCCGGTCGCCGATCCGCACCGCCATGAGGTCTGGCATGTTTTCGAGTCCGACTTTCTTGATGAGCCTGCGTACCGATGCCTCGCTCACCTCTCCCACATTATAGTAAAAGAGATGATTGTCAACCAAGAGGGTCGCCGTGTCGATGGTGTCTTTCGGATAGCGGAGGCGCGTGAGAATGATGCGTGTCATGCGGGCGCCGACATGGTCGTGATTGTAGAAAGTTGAGTGCAGTCCGTCACCCCGTTTCGTTTTGGGCTTTCCCACATCGTGGAGGAGTGCGGCGAGGCGGACATGGAGTTTGTCCGAGGGGCAGGTCTCGAGGGCACGGAGATTGTGCTCCCACACGGTGTAGATATGGTGGAGATTTTGACCACAGTCGATGCCTTCCTCGAGCTCGGGGATGATATGGTGAAGGAGTCCGGTCGATTGGAGGAGTTCGATACCGCCCTTCGGATGCGGAGAGAGGATGATGCGTGAGAATTCATCGCGGATGCGTTCCATGGAGACATGCGTGATGAGACTACTTGATTTTTTTATCGCCTCAAGAGTTTTCTCTTCTATAGCCCAGTCACTGTATTTCTCTTTCTCGTCTTGATTCTTGATTCTTGATTCTTGATTCTTCTGTGAGGAGAGTTCGGAAAAAAGTCTGATACCCCGTATCATACGGAGCGCATCCTCATTGAATCGTTCCTCGGCAGTGCCGACCGAACGAATCATCTTTTCTTTGAGATCTTTTTGTCCATCAAAAGGATCCGTAATTTCCAATTCGTATTTTTTATTGGTTATTGGATTTTGGTGATTGGTTATTGCCTTAGCAGCGATGGCATTGATGGTGAAATCCCGCCTCGAGAGGTCCTCTTCGAGTGTCTCTGCGAACTGTACGGTATCCGGACGGCGACGGTCACTGTAGGCGCTCTCGATGCGGTAGGTGGTGACTTCGATGACATCATGCTCCTTGTCTTCTGGCGTCGTCGGAAGGAATCGGGGGACTTTCACGCCGACCGTGCCGAAATCGTTTTCGTAGAAACTGTCTGGAAAGAGTTTCTGTACTTCTTCGGGGCGGGCATTAGTCGTGATATCCCAGTCTTTGGGCAGACGACCGATGAGGAGATCGCGCACGCAACCGCCCACGATATGCGCCTCGAAACCGGCCTCCGTGAGGGCTCGCAGGGTATCGATGACCGGTTGGGGGATGGAGTAGTTTGACATGAGTGTAGCCTATCAACTTTCCGGCTTTCTATCAATGTTCCCAGAAGAAGCCGTGGTTTTTAAGGGGCTTCGTTCACCGTGCTACACTCTCTATCTCCTTCTCTTTCACTAAAGAAATTCGGAAAACACATATTCCAAAATATAACATGAGACCAACGGTCGCGGATTCGTGTTACATTTCCTTTTTCAGGGAAACGGATGGTTTTTGTTGTTTGGAGAAGAAGTGTTTTTTGAGGGCTGTTTCATTGTCGATTTTTTGGGCTGTGATGATGCGGACATAGCGGGTGGCGTTGTAGAGCTCCGTGAGAGCGAGCATCTCGCTTTCGCAGGGGAAGGGGAATATGAAAACACTATGTTGGAGTTCTTTGAATCCGATAGTTTTGAGGTGATTGCGGAGAATGTCACGAAAGAGTCGCTTCTTCTCGGGGATGTCGAACGAGACGATACGCCAGAGGTGGTCCCATTTTTTTGGGCGTTTAATTTGGAGCGTACTACCAAAGAATTCCTCGCGCTTGGCATATCGTTTGCCCTGATCTGTGAGTCGGAGCGTGATGGTGCCGTCAGGGCGTCTGATTTCTTCGAGGAGTCTCATCTCGCAAAGCGATCGGATCGACCGATTAAAGCTCCTTTGGTCTATATCCTCCCAAGCCTCGATAACTTTCCGGACAGTCCGGAAATAGGCTTTGGGCGAGTTGGAAGCCAGCCCGATAGCAAGTCCGCCGAAGAAAAGGAGAAGAAGTTTTTGCTGTGTTGGTCCGAGTCGCCGAAGTTTCATATTTTTTTGTTATTTTTTAGATGATGAGACTCATAACTACTGGTTATCATTCCCTTTGTGTTCTTATTACTTTTTCCTTCCTTCTTCCTTGCAATCCCTCTTTTTATAAATGTAACACGAAACCAACGGTCGTGGTAGAGAGGTAACATTTCTGGATGGAGCATTTCTTTTTTTGGGCATGATGGGGAAAATATAAGATGTAACATGAGACCAACGGTCGCGGATTCGTGTTACATTTCTACGGGGTGAAAATGGGAGGAAGAAATTGGTGGGATTGACGGAATGTGCGGGGGGCGATAATGGAGGGGTAATAATTTATTGAAAGAGAAATATATGATTGGTGAACCGAAATTACAAGCAGGCGCGGATACTTCTGATAAGGATCAGTATGAGGCGAATGCGGGGAGGCTTGCAGAAATTAATCAAAAGAATATCGGAGAGCTTTCCGATGATGAGCTTGAGACGATGCTCGCAGAGCGCAAGGCGTTGCGATCGGCACAGACGGAGAATATCGGGAGAGCACAGGAAGAAGCGACGGCGGAAAATGCGGAGCGAGATGCGGAGATAGCAAGGAGGGCAGCGGAAGCGAAGGTTGCCGAAGATGCTGCTCGTGCCGAGCAGGCGGCGGCGCATGCCGCCAAGGAAGCCGAAGATGCCGCCAAAGCCACTGCACTCGCCGAACAGATTAAGAGTGGAAAAATAGGAACGGAGCAATCACAAGGAGTTGAATTGAAACAGGAAAAAACGGTTGATGTGATTGCGGTAGAGGCGGAAACGGAAGAACAGAAAGCGGTCAAACAAGAACTAGCTGAACAGTATCCTGATATTGAGGTTTCTATGAGTGAGAATTTCCCTGGAGCGGTAATGGTGAAAGCGCGGGACGGAAAAAAAGTATATGCGGTTAGGGAGGAGGGTGGGCAGATTGTTGGTAATGTATCCGGGTTATTGGATGGTAGTATAACATGGACGCAGCGGATGCATGATGATGATAGAGCCATTCTGGAAGGGGTCGGTATCAGAAATATTTTGCAGAAATCTAGACAGATTAAGCTCGATTCATTTGAGGGATTAAGGACGGAAGAGCGGGAGCGGGCACTGGAACAGAAAACAGCTCAGGAATTATTCCGCGACATAGACAGTTTTGCTCAGGGAAGGGGGATGCGTTTTGGTTCGCGTGAAGAACTCATCGGACATATGAGAGAGATAAGTCCAGTTGTGCAACAGAAAGCAGCAGAAATTTTCTTCACAAAAGACCTGTATAAGATAGTGAGGGAAGGGTATAAGGCTTATCTGGCATTAAAAGGAACACCATTTGCCACCAAGTTTCAAGAGCTTGAAAACGCAAGGTTGCAGGCGGCGGGTTATGGTAAATTTACCTTATAATCAGCCAAACGAAGTATGCTGAAATCAAGGAAAATAGCACTAGTGGTGGTGACGCTGTTGCCGGTGGTGTATACGGCTTTGGTGACAGCGGGTCTTTTTTTCCAGGCTGCTCAGAATTATTTCGGGAATATTTCGTTGGAAGCTGGAAGTTTGGAGGTATTTTTCTCTTCACCTGTTTTCGTGCAACTCAACTTCTTCTTCTCATTCCTCGCCCTCATCCTGACACTCTTCTATCTCATCCATATCGTTCGGAATACGAAGATTGCATCCTTGGAAATGAAAGGATTGTGGGTCGTGGTCTTACTCGCGAGCAATCTGGCTACCATGCTCGTCTATTGGTTCGTGCATATCTGGCGCGAAGAAGAAAAGGAAAAGCAAGAAGAAATGTAACATGAACATCACGATCGTGGTGTGGAGGTAACATTTGTATGGAGTTGCAGGAGCGGTCGCTGTGCCTGTGGGTGGTGCGACCGCTGTTTGAAGATCTCTCTCAAAAATGGTATTCAGCGGACGCACCGCTCACAAAGCGGAACGACCGTTGAATTCCTCTCTTTGCTTTGAGAGTGAAAAAAACAGGCTTCTTCGTAAAGAAGTGCCTATTTTTTTTTCTTGATTCTGAATCCTTGGTTCCTCATTCTCCCCTTTACAGCTTCCGCTTGCGCTCTTCTTCCTTGTAGCAGATGAGGGTGTCGCCGACTTCGATTTTGATGGTACCTTCGTAGACGATGCCGCATTCATTGCCCTGATTCACTTCGTCGGCATTCTGCTTATTCTGCTGGAGGTTCATCATTTTCCCCGTGCCGACGATTTCGTCGCCCCGTTTCACTTCGATCAGGGATCCTCGCAGGAGCTTCCCTTCGGAGACACGACCGCCGACAATCATGTCGCGCTTGCCGGTCTTGAAGATGGCGAGTACGGAGAGTCGCCCGCCATCGGTACGGATGATTTCCGGCGGGAGGAGGTCGGACATCTTCTCCTTCACGCGTTCGACAAGCTTGTAGATGATGTTGAACGATTCGATCTCCACCTTCAGGGTCTCGGCGAGGCGGGATGCCACCGAGGTCGGCTCGGCATTGAAGCCGAGTATCATCGCATGGGAGGAATTCGCCATCTTTACATCGCTTTCGGTGATGGCACCGACGGCCGAACGGATTTCCTGGAGCATGATTTCTTCGCTTTGGATGGAGGAGAGGATCTGTTCGATCGCTTCGAGGGAACCCTGCACATCCGCCTTCAGGATGATCGGGAATTTCAGGATATCGCTGTTGTCACTCATGCTTCGGACGCTCTTGTTCTCGCCTTCCTTGAGGAGCGCTTCCTGGGAGCGAAGGCGGGCGAGTGATTTCCCGCTGACGACCTGGACGACGCTGTTCACCTGCGGGGCGGCATCGAAGCCGTAGAGGACGACCGGCGTGGACGGTCCCGCTTGTTCGAGTGTCTTGCCGTTGAAATCCTCGATGCGTTTGATGCGGCCGAAATTGCCGCCCGCGATGACATCCTGACCGACTTTCAGCGTGCCGGTCCTGACGAGTCCGGTCGCGACGGGACCCTTTTGGGGATCGAGATGCGATTCGAGGATGACCGCAAGACCGTCGCGCTTCGCATCGGCGCGGTATTCCTCTACCTCATGAATGAGGAGGATGCTTTCGAGGAGTTTGTCGATGCCGATATTCTGTTTGGCGCTGATCTCGTTGCAGAGGATGGTGCCGCCCCATTCCTCGATGAGGATGCCATGTTCGGCGAGTTCCTGTTTCACCTTGGCGAGATTGGCATCCGGTTTGTCGATCTTGTTGATGGCGACGATGACGGGGAGTTTCTTCTCGAGGAGGTAGGCGATGACTTCCTTGGTCTGCGGACGGACACCATCATCGGCGGCGACGACGAGGATGGCGATATCTGCGATGGAGACGCCGCGCTCACGCATACCAGAGAAAGCCTCGTGTCCAGGAGTGTCGATGAAGGTGATGAGTTCGCCGCGCTTCTTCACCTGATACGCGGTGATGCGCTGGGTGATGCCCCCGGCTTCGCCTTCGGCGACATTCGCTTTGCGGATAGTATCGAGGAGGGTCGTCTTGCCATGATCGACATGACCGAGGATGGTGACAATCGGCGCTCGCTTGGTGAGGACTTTGTCGGTTCTCTTCTCTTCTTCGCAGAGCTCGATCAATTTCTCGAGCGTGAGTTCACCAACATTTTCTTCTTCGGCCGGGTGCGTATCGACATCGAGGTCGAGCGCGATGACGCTCGCCGTCTCGTAGTCGATTTCCTCGTTGATGGTGGCGATGATCTTGTTCTTCATGAGCTCCATGATGACCTGGGTCACCGGGAGACCCAGCAATTCAGCGAACCGTTTCACGGTCACTGTCTGGGGGAGGGCGATATTTTTTCTCGGAGTGATGATTTCTTCGGTCATAGGATCTGATTGTTGCAGAGAAAGAGATGGTATGTACTCATGTGTTACCGTCGCTCGCTCGAAAGTGAAAGGAAGAGCTCCCACTGCTCACTCGCTCGGTCATAAAAAAGAGATACTAGGCCTCGGGGTCCTGTTTCGATGCGGCGGCGATAGCCTCTCGCTCTTCATCGGTGAACTGGTGTCCCGCTTCGGTACCCTGGGAGACGGGCTTGGCATAGACGCGGGTCCCTTCCCTCGTATGGATGGAGGAGATCACGACACCGGAGTCCTTGCCATTCATGAGCGCGACACAGAAACTCTGGTTGCTCCCAACTTCTTTGAACGGATTGAAACGGATCACCTCGACTTTATGGATGCTCTGGAGACCGAGCCGGTAGAGGCGATTGGAAATCTCAAAGAGTTCCTGGATCTCCTTGTCGAACACTTTCATGTCCTCTTTCTGCTTGAGGAGGACTGATTCGAGGTCTTTGGCTTCTTTCCCGCCGAAAAAGATCTCGAGTTTCCGCTGGAGCGCATTTCCTCTTCTCCAGAGGAGAAAGAACGCGATACACAGGAATATCTCGGCGCCGAAAGCGAGTGAGAAGAGCATCCATTGATATCCTGAAATGCTGGAAAATCCTGTGAAATCCATAGAAACACCATCAAGGCTTCTCATAGCGTACAACGGATTTTCTCTTTTGTAAAGCCACACACCAAACTTTTTGGTGTGTGGCTAAAGCCATCTACTTTGCTTCTTTGGTGTGTGGCTAAAGCCATTATCCAGCTTCTTGGGCATGCTGAGACAGGATTTCTCGCCGTGTTGACTGCCAGGAAGAACAGAGGGAGGATCAATGACCGATGCCATGCCTCTTCGCAACAGAGTCCCAAAGTTTTCCGGCGGCATTGATGGGTTCTCCTTCCAGGGGGTCATGATGGAGATTGATGAACGGCACCGCGTTGCATTCTATGATACCCCAGCGAGTGCCATCCGGATCCGAAGCGATATCTTCTGTAATGAAATCGAATCCGAGCACCGGATCATTCACCACTTTCGCCGCCCGCTCCAACTCGACTCTCAATTTCGGATGAACCTCCGGCGTGACCTCTCGGCTCTTTCCGCCGTATGCCAGGCCAATTTTTTCCGAAAGATCGATGGTCTTACCAGTGTCCAAAATATCATCCAGTCTATAGCCTTGTCGGTCCAGAAAGGAAATGAGATTATCCGATATCGGTATTTCGCTTACCCTTTTGTCCCGCTTCTTGTTTTTCATGCGAATCAATTCGCGGATGGATCTCATACCATCGCCGGTGATACGGGGCGGATCCCCGGCCAGCACTCCGATGAGCACGCCGTCGATGATCGTCGCCCGATACACGCTTCCGAACAGGTGTTCTTCCACGACAACGAAATGACCCATTTGCTTGGCGATCCCGAACGCCTTTTCCAGATCGTCTAATTCGGTGAGATGGGTCGTCGTGTGCCGCCCTCTTGATCCGAGGCGCGGTTTTACGATGAAGGGTCCTTCGCGATGAGCGCAGTACCGTTTCGCCCGTACCCAACTGCTGAAACTTCCTCCTTTCGGGACGGGAACGCCTGCCTTCTGGAGCGCCTGTTTGAGGAGCGCCTTGTCATCCATCCAGCTGAGAGCAACGCTTTCATGCAGACTCGGCCGGGGTAATCCGTCGAAAAAAAGTTTTTTCCCGTTTGGAAAAGTGATCCGGTATATATCGACCGGCTTCCCATAGAGGATGACCGATTCGATGATCCATCCACGGGTGAGCGCCTCGACAAAGAGCACACGCCCTCTCGGAGCGGTGATGAGTTCCGGATCAGCATTGAATCTCACCGCATGGCATACGACCAATCCCTGCAGGGTGTGGTCAAGTATCCATTCGGAAAAACGAAAGAGCACTCTGCCAGTCTTTGTCTGAAGCATTTTCCGGGCGACGGGACCCGCGATGACCGAGAGCGAAGAACCAAACCAGGCGATCGGATGGGAGGTCGGATTGTTGCCGCAGTGAGGACAGGTCTTCCGTTTTTTCAGTTTGGCGCTGATGATCGTATGGGCGATAGGGATGATCCTCTCAATGGCCGACGAAACCGTCGTATGATTCGCAAAGGAAAAGATATCGGATCGCCCGATGGGATGCTCGAGCATATCGAGCATGGTACGGTCGGAGGAGCGGGGTGCGGGAATATAGGTATAATCACCACCCAAGGAATCGCCCTTCGTTGTTGTCCATGCCGCTTCTCCGATACGCAGGAAGACCCGGCGCATTTTCTTGAGCAGTTCCGGCAAATAGTCGACCTGGGAAAATCCGCCTCCCAGGACCATGCCATGATAGGAGAGCAGGATCAGACACAGCGCCAGATTGGGGAAGAGGCTCTCTTTCAGAAGCGCCTCTCTCAGGGAATCTTTTTCTAGGGGAATACGCAGGCGATCGTTGTCATCGAGGAGGATCCCATCTCTGATGCGAAGCGGAATCCGCATGCCTTCGTGTAGTCCCCAAAACAACACCGTCGTATGGTCATTCGTCCGATCATGCGATGTCTGGATGCCGTCGGTCTCTCGTATGAAGATATCCCGCGCTGTCTCGTCGAAGAGGATTCTGGCAAGAGGCGTATCGTTTTCGAAGTGGTGCGAAAGCAGTATTTCGCGAGCGACTTCTTCGATCGAGATGCTGACGAAATCTCCGCTATCGATACCGACGGTGCGCATCAAGGAGTGATTGAGGAGGGTGATCTGAGAACGATACTTTTTCAGAGGAAACAATTCCGCCTGCAGGAGAATCGGCGTCAGGACGGAGTGGAGCCTTTCAGAGTGAGGCATCAGTCGTAAGAGGAGGTCTTTCGCGTCCGTGCGGGAAAAAGGCGCTTGCCCGTATACGGCGGTGCGACGATGGTGCGCGCTGAACAGGGGGAGTCGTATTTCTTCGCCCTCCGCAGTATGGAAGGAAAGACCTCGTGGATAGGTGTGGTTGTTGAGCGATACGCTGGCGCACGACAACACTACTGTCGCGGGGATGCCGTTTTCGGTGTTGAGCATCATCCGCAGGAGATTCGGTTGAAAAAACCCCGGGTAACAGATCGGACCATGGTGATCTACGGTGGAAACGAAGTTGTTTTTTCGCAGGCTGAGCCTGACACGGTGAGCGACGGCAGACCCGAGTATTTCTTCTGCGATCTTCGCGATGGCATCGGTGACGATTTCGTCGCTGGCTCTTCCGTTCAGGCATGTTCTGCGGATATAGCTTGTAATCGTACGGTTCCCTTCCCGTCTATAGATCGCGGCCAGTCTCGGTCGGTGCTTGAAAACGACTTTTTTCATCTGATCGATGCGCATACTTTTTTCGGTTCGACAGGTCTTGAGAACGAACAGAATGCCCACGGGCATTATCTTGAATTTTGGCGGAAGCGGGAGGATTCGAACCTCCGATACGGTTACCCGTATACCGCATTTCGAGTGCGGCCTATTCAACCTCTCTAGCACGCTTCCGATTGTGCGCTCGTTTCAAAATACACCTTATTGTTGTACAATAGATACATGCTAAAAGCAAACACATATATTTCCGTATGCATGCAGGGATGACATTCGTCGATCCGGTCTCCATCGTCCGGAAGTTGGAGTTGGCACCGAAGGCGGTGGTGGTGGATTTCGGTTGCGGAGCGGGGTATTTCACTTTCGAGGCGGCGAAGGCTGTCGGAACCGAGGGGAAGGTGTACGCGCTCGATATCCTGCCGAGCGCGCTCGAGGCGGTGGCGAGTCGTGCCAAGGTACTCGGGCTCGCCAATGTGGAGGGCAAGCGCGCGAATCTGGAGAAACTCGGCGGTTCGGGATTGCAGCCGGAAAGCGCGGATTGGGTGATACTGAAGGATATGCTTTTTCAGAATGAGGACAAGGAAGTGATTTTGCGGGAAGTATCGCGCATCCTGAAGAAAGAAGGGAAGCTCTTTCTCATGGAATGGTTGCCCGAGAAAAAGTCGATGGGTCCGGAGGAGGGCATTCGCATTTCGGAGGAAGATACGCGGCTCCTCCTCGAAAAGGTCGGGCTTCATCCGGAGAACAATATCCCGGCGGGGGATTTCCACTATGCCCTGCTCGCGAGGAAGTAGCGTATCAGAGATATAGAGAGGATAGAAGAGAGGAAGTAGAATACAACGAGAGAAGAAAGACTATGAAAAAAACAGTGCAAAAATTTCTTTCATTATTGTTCATTATCGCTGTTTCGGTGTCATTGTCCGGGTGCCTGAAAGAGAAGGAGACTCCTTATACGGTATCCCTCGAGATGTGGGGAGTCTTCGACGGTACGGATGCGTATCGGGACATCATCGGTCCGTACCTCCGGATGAATCCGCATGTGAAGACGATCGAGTATCGGAAGATGGATGTGGATACCTATGAGAATGACCTGATCGATGCGCTTGCGGCGGGGAACGGACCGGACATTTTCATGATACGGAATGCCTGGCTTCCGGCATTCGCGAACAAGCTCGCGCCGGCGGATCCGGCCTTCGTGAGCGAAAGGGATTACCGCGATGCGTTCGTCGATGTGGCGGCTGATGATTTCTTCTCCGAGGGCAAGGCGTATGCGGTACCGCTCTCCGTCGATTCACTCGCGCTGTATTACAACAGGGATATCCTGAATGCGGCGGGCATATCTTCGCCGCCGATGACATGGCAGGAGATGCTTCGCGATGTCCGTCCGCTGACCCGTATCGATGAGTATGGCACGATCATCCAGTCGGCGCTCGCCATGGGGACGGCGTACAATGTGAACCGATCGACGGATCTCCTCTCGCTCATTTTCCTCCAGTTCGGCGTCTCGGCGAATAGTTTCGGACAGAACAAGGCAGACTTCGGGAATCAGGCGGCGACGGACAGCATGACATTCTACACGCAGTTTGCTCAGCCGAGCGGGGCGTACTATACCTGGAATCCGAGGAATGATTATTCTATTGACGCTTTCTATGCCGGCAAAGCCGCCATGATGCTGAATTATTCCTGGCAAGTGGAGACGATCAAGCAAAAGAATGCGAAGCTCAACTTCGGTATCGCACCGCTCCCGCAATTCGAGAATACTTCCCCGGTCAATCTCGCGAATTATTGGGGGCTGGCGGTTTCGAAGAACAAGGAGGTAAAGCCCGTGGCGGCAGGGGAGCAGGCGATGGCGCCGGTGGGCAAGGAAAATGATTTGCGGGTGTTCGAAGCATGGCAGTTCCTGCGATATTTCGCCTTCCCGCACGAAGGAAAAGTCGTGACGCTGTATAACGGACTGACGAAGAATCCGAAGGAATTTTCACTTACGGATGATCCCGCGCAGGTGTACCTGAAGGCGACGAAGAAACCGGCGGCGCGTCGCGATATCCTTTCGGTTCAGCAGGGGGATGCCGTACTCGCGCCATTTGCCTCGGGCAATCTCATTGCGCGGAGTTTCCAGCAATTGAATCCGGAGGAGACCGAACGCATACTCGCCGAAGCGATCGCCAAGGTGAATTCCGGCGAGGCGACCGTCCCGGATGCCCTCGGTCTCGCGGAGAGCCGTATCAATCTCCTCGGTAACGATGTACGACGGTAGCTATTCTATGTATACCTTTCTTGTACCGATAGTGTCTGCGGCGGGAGTGATCGAGAGCGCGCCACCTCTCGCGCATATTCTCATGAACATTCTCTATTTTCTGTTGTCGGTTGTGGGAATTGTTGCTATACTCTCCTTAGTGATCGCGGGACTCCGGTATATGCTCGCCTTCGGTGATACGGAGAAGATCGCCGCCGCGAAGCAGATGACGGTCTACAGTATCATCGGTGTCGTGGTCGCCCTTTCGGCGCTCATCCTCCTGCGAGGCATCGAATCGTTTTTCATACGGTGATAATAAACAGAAAAGTCCCGAAAGGGTATTGAAAGGAGGTGAGAACGAATGTTAAAAACAATACAAAAAATCGGCGTACGGATTTTCTCGGTCGCGGTGCTCACCGCTCCTCTCACCGCCTTGGCGCAGTGGAGCACGGGTAATTACGGAGGGACCGGACTCGCCGGTACGAGCGTGACGGCACTCATCACGAATGCCATGAACTGGCTCCTCTATATCCTCGGGTTCCTCGCGATCATCGGGTTTGTCATCTCCGGTATCCTCTATCTCACCGCTTACGGTGAACAGGCGCAGATCGAGAAAGCGAAGACAGCGATGCTCTATTCCATCGTCGGTATCCTCGTCGCCCTCGTCGGCTTCATCGCCGTGAAGGCCATCTCCGGATTCCTTGGAGGAAACTCGACTTTCTAGTGTTTCGGTTTCGAAGAAGCGGTCGCTTTGCCTGCGGGTGGTGCGACCGTTTATTTTTTCCTCGAATAGAAACAGCAGACACACCACTCAAAAAGCGGAGCGACCGTCTGTTTCTCTCAATGAGGGTGTGACCGCTGTTTGGGGGCGATACTGTTTTGTTTTAAGTATTTTTTGTTGCATTTTTGTTGTCGTGTGGGATAATGAAAGGGTAAAAGGGTCAGTGTATCTTTGTATGCGACAAAAATTCGTCAGGGTACTTTTTTTCAGCGCCATTTCTTTTTGTGTATCAGATAGCCTTGCATTCGCTGAAATTGGAGCTTCTTGTACAGTGAATGGATATACGGGGAAGTGTCAGTCTATAGGTGACATTTGCCCCCGTTCTACTGCAGGGACTGGCATTTGTGATGGCTCTTCAGAGGAGCAGTGCTGTTACAATGAGACTTCGTTAAGTGGTCCAGAAACTGCGCCAATATCTCCTCCGAGTAACGCAGTGCCGACCGCTGATACCGGGTATACCGCTCCGGCACCGGTGAGTGATGCGACTCCGGTCAGTACGGGTAGCAATACCGGGAGCGGTGGAGGCGCGAATTGCATGAAGTTCGGGGTGCATGGAGTATGTATCAATGTGAATGACCCCAATCATACCCCTTGCGGTTCGGATATTATATTCTCTGGCGTTTGTAGTGGCGAGTCTCTCCGTTGCTGTCCGACGGAGGCCGTTCCGCAGAATGTCCGCACCGCGATAGAAAATGGGACTATCCCTTCGGAAACTCTCACGATGGGGTCGCCTTGTACGCTGACGACCAATGAGGCGGGTGCCTGTGTGACGAGGGATAATTGTCGGGCACTGGGAACGGGATCCTCTGATGTCGAACCCTGCACCTCGAAGGGATTGGTGTGTTGTCGAACGGGTTCGAGTGGTGGGGGAGTATCTGGTTCAAATGGCGCTAATTGGGGCTCTCCTCTTCCCAATACTTCTGGTAGCAATGGAGGCTCTGCGAATAATGGTAGCACAGGCTCGAATGGCTCCAGTGGTTCCAACAGGCTTGGCATTGGGAATAGCACCGGTCCATCGGGTGGGCAAGGTCTCTACATCCCCACGAGAGCCGACACCGGA
>CAYOIM010000010.1:0-27972 GCA_964404075.1 uncultured Bdellovibrionales bacterium
TTTGTTTTTATCGTATTGTCCCTGGAAAACTATGGAAGAAATCGATCGGAAATCTTCTTTGCCTTCTTCCACCACTCTACCATTCTTTGCGGTAATAAATCAATCATATCGGATTTCGAGGCTTGAACAGTGCCTTTCCCATGATCCCGTGCGAGGAGGAGCGCTCCGACCGCCACCGAAAAATCCGGCGCATCCACCTGATCGAACACACCCCCGAGTGGCGCCGGATAGCCGACATGCATGGGGAGCCGGAGGACATCTTTCCCGAGCTCGATCGCTCCCGGGAGAAGTGCCGTTCCGCCAGAGAGGATGACTCCGCCGGGGAGCAATCCATCCTTCCCGATTTTCCGGAGCTCTTCATTCACGAATTGAAAAATTTCTTCGAGTCGTGCCTCGATAATTTCCGCGATATGATGGCGAGAAACAGCGCCATCCTCATTGGTATCGAATTTCGACAGATCGATTTCTTCACGGCGATCGACCGCCCCAGGAAGAGCATGCCCGTATGAAAGCTTGACTGCTTCCGCCACTTCGATCGAAGTCCGGAGTCCGATGGCGATGTCATTCGTGATATGCCCCCCTCCGACCGGCAAAGCCGCCACATGGAGGAGTTCTCCCTCCTCGAACACGGCGAGCGAGGTCGCTCCGCTTCCAATGATCACCATCACCGATCCCAGGTCTTTCTGCTTTTCGGAGAGGACGGATTGTGCCGCGGCGAGCGGTGCCGCGGCGACGAAATCGAGATGCACCTTCGCCATCTCGAAGAGACGGCTCGCATTGCGAGACGGCATCGCCCCCATCCCGATGACGAGGGCGTTCACTTCGAGGCGGACGCCACGGAGTCCGACCGGATCCCGCAGATTTTTCTGATCATCCAGACGGAAACCGCGTGGAAAAATATGGAGAATTTCCTGATTCGGAGATAAAGTCGCACGGGCATGCGCCTCACCGAGCACCCGGTCTACATCCTCCGCGGCGACTTCCCCGTCGGCGCGACCGACAGCCACCACACCCTGCGAAATCTCACAAAACATATCTGCTCCGGAGAGAGCGACCGTCACCGACTCCACACGAGCACCCGACATGTGCTCTGCCCGATCGAGTGCGGAGAGGAGTGCCTTGGCGGCTTCTTCCGGATTGGTCACCGTACCGCGCCGAACACCCACTGCAGGGACATCTCCCACCCCGATGATCCGGAGCGACGATCCGGATTCGGTCTCTTCACCGATAACCACCCGGAACCGTGAGGAACCCAGATCAACACCCGTAAAAATTTCTTTTTTTGCCATAGATAATTCTTCACCCGAAAACGAGCCTCCGTCACCCGCTCGTCCCGGAAGCACAAAAGGGACCAGTGCCATCCATCATCTTAGTATACCCTAAAAAGAGCCTCCCGCAAAAAAAGAGCCACTCTCTCAGTAGAGGAGAGTCGCTATCCGCGGGAAAAAAATGATGAGCCCGATGAGCAGGGCGAAAAACGAGCTCACGAGCACCGCTCCCGCCATGATATCTTTCACGAGCTTGGCATACGGATGCATGCGTGGCTTCGCCATATCGACCAGTCGTTCTATCGCCGTATTGAGAAGCTCCAGCGAAAGAACAATACAGATGGCGATAACGAGAAAAGACTGTTCCATCGGAGAAATTTGGAACGCGAGCGCCAATATGAGAACCAGAAACGCGAAAACCACCTCTATCTGAAAATTATGCTCATGCTGAAAGGCATACCTCAGACCACGGAGAGCATACCGAAAACTCCGAAAAAATTGTCGCATACAAAAAATAATTTATTTGTTTTTCTTTTTCGGCAGACGCCCGACGCACCTTGTCACGACTTCCTCCTGAATACCAAACATCCGTTCGCCGTGGCGAAACCCGAGCAAGTGTAGGATACCATGAGAAACGATAAATGCCATCTCCCTCTCGAGCGATACCCCATCCTCCAGCGCCGATCGCTCGATGAAGGGTACCGAAAAAATGATTTCCCCGAGAAATATCTCTTCCGATAGTTCAGCCCTGAGCGCCTTCTGACTCCGGTATTCATGAAAAGAGAGAATATCCGTCGTCGTATCTTTGCCACGATACTCACGATTCAATCTCCGTATCTCGACATCGTCAGTCGCCACCGCGCTCACGCTCACCTTCTTCTCCGAAAGGAATGTCATGCCGGAGAGCACCAGCGTTTCTTCGATAACTCGCAAATAAAAAGACCGAGGAAGTTTTTTCCCCTGTCCTTTCTGAAAAAGAATATCCGATGTCACGGTCATACTTGCTTAGCGAGAAGTCGTTCTGCGACCGCACGGATCATATTTCCGTCCGCCTGCCCGGCGGCTTTCTTCATCGCGACCCCCATCACTTTCCCGAGAGCGCTCCGATCGGTCGCACCAGTCTCCGCGATAGCCTCCCGGACGATGCGTTCCACCTCCGTATCTGGGAGTTGCGCCGGGAGATACGCTTCGATGAGGGAGAGTTCCGCCCGCTCCTTCTCGACCAAATCCATCCGATTGGCGGCCTCATACTGAGCGATACTATCCTTTCTCTGCTTGGAGAGTTTCTTCACCACCACGAGCACTTCCTCATCCGAGAGTTCAGCGGCGGGCTTCCGCTTCTCAATCGCCTCGTTCTTCACCGCGCTCTGCACGAAACGGATGGTATCGCGCTTCAAAACATCCCCCGATTTCATCGCGGTCTTCAATTCCTCTGTCATTTGTTCGAACAGTGCCATAGCGTTAATTTATGGATAAAATACCGAAAAGACACTCTTATCTTAGAGCGAATACGGAGAATTGTCGAGGTGCAGGGTATCACTCCCTGATATGGAAAGCATGATCCCTCCTTGATGCAGGAGAAAAGTGAAGGGGAGAAATGTGACATGAGAACCACGGTCGCGGTTTCGTGTAACATTTTTCAAAAAACATACCCATAGTGCAAGAGCGCAAAAAACAACGGTCGCACCGCTCAAAAAGCGGAACGACCGTGTTTTTTCTTCTTTCTGCTGTTCTATCCCCTACACTCTATCACCTCAACTCCGATGAGTTAGTCATTGAGATGCTTCTTGATATCGCGAAGGGTCTCATCAGTGAATTTCCCCATCTTCTTCATGCGGTCGATCTGCTTTCGGATCTTCACTTTGTAGAGGGCTTCATTCCGTCGTTTCGGCTTGCTCTTCTCTTCCTGCCGAAAACGGCCCTTCCTCGCTTTCTGGAGCACGCCACTCTGCTGGACGCGCCGCGAAAACCGTCGGATGAGACTCTCCGGGGCTTCTTTCTCCTTCCGTTTGATTTCAATCATAGAGTACCTCCTTTCTGGTCATTCGAATTTCACGAATTACCCACAAATAGCACGAACAAAATCGAGATATTCGCGGATACTCCGCATCATCCGTCCCTTTATCTATTTCGCAGGATGAATATCCTCCGTCAGCCTCGCTCCGCCGATGAGATGGAGGTGGATATGGGGCACTTCCTGCCCGCCATCATGACCCGTACGGAAGAGCAGTTTATACCCTTTCTCCGAAATGTTCAAGTCCCGGGCAATATCTCTCGCAACGAGTACCATCTTGCCCACGAGAAGCGCATCCGTATCCGCGAGGTCATCCACCGACTCGATCTCTCGCTTCGGGATGATGAGAATATGCACCGGCGCTAGTGGATGGATGTCTTTGAAAGCGAGAATCTCCTCATCTTCATAGACGATATCGGCAGGGATTTCCTTCCGGATGATTTTCGAAAACACGGTTTCCATGATTTTTCAATTTGGTACTTGATATTTGGAATTTGACATTTCTTATATGTCTTCCTCATCATCCTCGACATGCACCGGCACCTTGGCCGACATCTCGGTGTTGCTCTTCAGGATTTTCTTGATCGAAAGGACGAGTCGATCCTGATTCACCGTTTCCTGCGTCCCGGAAATCATATCCTTCACGATGGCGGCCTCGTCCAATGCCTCCTTCTGACCGATGATGACGGTGATCTCCACCCCGAGACGATTCGCGACGCGGAGCTGTGACTTCAGGCTTCCCCTCCCGAAACTCTCCGCCGTCAAGACGCCGTTTTTCTCCAGGTCGGCGAAAAGCCGAAGGCTTTTTTTCTTCGCCAAGTCACCGAGCTGAGCGAGGAAGACCCGTGGACGCGGTTGCTCATACGGCTTCACCTGGGTTCGCTTCATTTCGAGGACAATCCGATCGAGCCCGAGTCCGAATCCGATCGCGGGTGTCGATTCGCCACCGAGCGACTCGATCAACCGATCGTAACGACCGCCACCACCGAGCGAATACTGCTTGCCATCCTTGTCCGTCGAACGAATTTCGAATACGGTCCGGGTATAATAATCGAGCCCGCGCACCAATCGGGTATTGATCGTATACATGATCTCCAGTTCATCGAGGTATTCGAGCAGTCGTTTGAAATGGGCTCTCGACTCATCGTCGAGATAGTCGATCGACTGCGGAGCATTGGTCGTGAGCTGGACACACTTGTCTTCCTTGCAGTCGAGAATGCGGAGCGGACCCGTGATAAGCCGGTCGCGACAATTCTGACAGAGTTTGTGCCGTTGCGATTCGAGGAATTTGATGAGGACGCGCTCGTAATCGCGACGCGATTCCCGTGTCCCGATACTGTTCACCTGGAATTCGATATTCCGGAGTCCGAGGTCGCGGACGACGCGCGAGGCGAGCTGTATGACATGCGCATCGAGAATCGGATCCGCCTCGCCGAGCACATCGAAATTCGCCTGCCAGTGCTCGCGATAACGACCCTCCTGCGGACGATCATACCGGAAAAGCGATCCCATGGTGAAAAGTTTGATCGGCTTCGGAAGGACGCCCATGCCGTGCTGGATGAATGCCCGACACAGGCCGGCCGTCATCTCCGGACGGAGCGCCACCCGATCCCCTCCGCGCGTATTGAACAGGTAGATTTCCTTGTCGATGATATCCGTCCCCTCTCCGATACTCCGCAGATAGAGATGTGCATACTCCACCATCGGCAGATCGAGACGACGGAACCCGTATTCCTCGGATGCCTTGGCGAGAATACGCCGTACCCGCTCCCAATACGGCTGTTCATCGGGCAAGATATCCCGCATTCCCCGGAGGGTCTGCATGAGAAGCTCCCCTTCGTCTTTCGGCGCCGGAGCTTTCTTGACGATCTCTTTTTTCAGGGATACCTTCTGATGCAGTTCTCTCTTCACGCCCTTCTTCCCGACCATCTGCTTCGATACGACCTTCTGCGCTCTCTTGTCTGCCATACCAATGGATATCACGGATTAAAAAGTCTGAAAATTGCTTACTCATACACCTCCGCGCCGGTAAACGGCCACACCCGCACGGATACCTTGCCGATGATCTTGTCTTCCGGAATGGGTCCTATGATACGCGAATCATAACTGTGCGACCTGTTGTCCCCCATCACGAAATACTCGTCTGACTTCAGTTCAACCGCCGCCATATCCGCCGTCATCACCCGCGGAGAGAGATACGGGCGATCATCGAGGACAAACCCATTCGGATGTTCCTTGTTGTAAATCGTCACACGAGAGTCCTTGATCTGAACGGTCTCGCCCGGAAGTCCGATGATCCGTTTGATAAAATACTGCGAAGGATTGCGCGGATATCGGAAAACGACCGCATCGAAACGAAGGAGTTCCCGAAACGGACGCACGGAGAAATCCAGAGTATCGCCGAGGCGGATATCGGTCGTCTTGTACCCGAATTCATTCACGATGAGATAGTCCCCGCCGAAGAAACTCGGCTCCATGCTCGCCCCCTCCACGAAAAACGGCTGGAAGAAAAAAATTTTGACAGGTATAATGATGATGGTGGCGAAGAATATGACCTTCGCGAGCTCGAAGAACGAACTCCACGCATTTTTCCAAAAACCCCGACCGTCCGAGGCATCTTCCTCGATCATTTCCCCCTCCTCATGTCTGATAGTGAGCATACGACGGAACGATATACCGGAATGAAACAATAATACCGCCATCATAGCACGATTTCCTCCCACCATCAATGGTTTACCTTCGCCTTATTCACGCCATTTCTCGTATTCCTCCTCATCACTTCATCCCATGAAACGATCTCTCATCATCGGCATCGGTATCGGCATTCCCCTCATACTGCTCCCTTCGTACTTTTTCCTCCAAATCGTATCACTCCCGGGGAAAATCAGCCTCCACAATGCACCTTCTGCATTCGACAGCGCGAAGGATATCACCCGTGCCCTCGTCCGATCCGACGCTACCGTCCTCCGGGGGGAGAAGGAAGGACGCATCAATATCCTCCTCCTCGGACGGGCAGGAACCTCCCGCTCCGGAAAAGATCTCACGGATACGATCGCGCTCCTCTCCATCGATACGATCAACCATCGCGCGGGGCTCCTCTCGATTCCGAGGGATCTCTACGCTCCTCTCCCGGGGACCGATTCCTTTACCAAGGTCAATGCCATCTATCAATACGGCCTGCGCGAAACCGGCGACTCCACAGCCATCGAGAACACCGTCTCGTTCATTACCGGCGTACCCATCCATTACACCGTCATCGTCGATTTCGACGGCTTCGAACAGATCGTGGATGCGCTCGGTGGGGTCACCATAGACAACGCGAGGGATATCCGCGATACCCGCTATCCGGGAAAAAATTATTCCTATGAGACATTCGAGCTGAAAGCCGGCTGGCACACGCTCGACGGAAAGACTGCGCTCAAATATGTGAGGGAACGACATGACGATCCGGAAGGCGATTTCGGTCGCGCGAAACGACAGCAAGCCGTACTCCGCGCACTCCATGACAAAGCGCTCGATCCGACCCTCCTCGGCAATATCTTCACCATCGAACGACTCCTCACCGCGCTCGGCGAAAGCGTCCGTACCGATATCACTCCCGAAGAATTGGAATCATTTCTCTCGCTCGGGAAAAAAATCGACAGTCAGAATATCAGCACCACCGTCGTCGATGCCTGGAAAAAAGAAAGTCTCCTCCGCGTCGATCACATCAATACCCCTTCGGGAGCGGCGTTCGTCCTTGTACCACGGTCCGGCACCTGGGAAGAAGTCCGCGACCTCGCGAGGAATCTCCTCAATCTCTCCGAACGGCAGACCCGAGAGGAACGGATCCGAAACGAACGCGCGCGCATCCTCATCGCCTCGGATCAGAACGGGATACCGAACGCCAAAATTCTGAAAACATTCGTCCAGGAATCACTCCACATCACTGCCGTACAAACGACCGTGCTTCCGAAGGATACGACCGGCACAGAGAGCTTCATCACAGAAAAAGACCCCCTCTCCACCCCCTATGCCCTCGATGCGCTCCTCCGATCCCTTCCGATCGAGAAGAAGAGCGGGGTCGATTCGCCATTTGCGTCGAAAACCCCCTATGATATCCTCATCGTCATCGGTCATGACTTCACGGGAAATACGCTGACGGCACCGATCGAAGATACCACCTCCCGCAATACGCTCGATGATTTCGAGACCGTTCTCGACCCGTTACCCTACTCGGGTATCCGAAATTAAAAGAAGTGGTCGCACCACTCCAAGAGCGGAACGACCGCTGTGCTCGTTATAAAGCATTTTACAAAGCATTTTCTTGTTCAAGCTACTGAAAAGCGGTATGCTTGAGAAAATAATATCCTTTCTCTATCGTTTCGAATTTTTTACAGCGGACGCACCGCTCCAAAAGCGGAGCGACCGTTATAAAAAATCCCTTGAATTCAAATTTTCACCCTCTATGCTCCTCATATTCGGTCTCGGAAATCCCGGCGAAAAATACCAGCACACCAGGCATAATGCCGGGTTCCTCTTCCTCGATTTCCTCCGCGAATCATGGCGGTTCCCCGCCTTCGCGCCATCCAATCGATTCGAATCACTCCTCTCCAAGGGAGAATGGAATGGGCACCAGATACTCCTCGGAAAGCCGGAGACCTATATGAATCTCTCCGGAAAGCCGATCGAAAACCTCCTGCGATATTACAAACTGGACGAAAAACGACTCGCAATCGTCCACGACGATCTCGATATAGCGAAAGGCACATTCCGGAGTACCCCGTCGTCCTCTTCCGCCGGACACAATGGCGTCACCGACATCATCGACCGACTCGGTACGCAGGATTTCTTCCGTATCCGTATCGGTATCGGCCGGTCGGAAGAGAACATCTCGGCGAAAGATTTCGTCCTCCTCCCCTTCTCCCACGAAGAATACGCGGCTCTGCACGACACTGTCTTCCCGAATGCGAAGGAAATAATCGAGCAATGGGTCACGAGTGCCAATACATAAAAAAATCCTCGAATCCCTGCCCATAGGTCACGAGAAAGATCAGGAGGGAGATCTTTCTGAAAGCCTACAGACAGAGATGCCAGGATTCTTCCATCCGCTGATTTTCGGCTATCCTATCGGAGAAAAACGATCCTGTCAACTGTCACCACCTACCGTGATTACCAATATGGCGCGTCGTCGTATTCCCCCCATCCTGCTCTGTATCGTCCTCCTCCCATTCACCGCCCTTGCAAGCGATTCGGACATTTTCATTTCTGAGGTGCAGATTACTGGAGTGAAAGCGGATGACGAATTCATTCGTCTTTCCAACACCACGGAATCCACCATTGATCTGACGGGATTTAAGCTCTCGAAAAAATCTCTTTCGAGCGGAACATGCAAAGAAAGTGCTCTCGTGAGTGAAAAAGGATTTACCGGAATGATCAAACCGAAAGGAACCTTCATCATTTCACACCCACTCTACAAAGAAGCACACCACGCGGATCTCACTTACTCCAGTGACTCCTACTACATCACCGACAATACCGTTATTCTTCTCTACGATAAGCATAAAAAACTGATCGATAGGAAGGCGGTCGGGAGCGTATGTGATGAAACGACCCCACCCCCATCCATTCCGAACACTTACGATATCCGTATCAACGAAGTGTTCCCCAATCCCCTCGATGAGGATGATGAATGGGTGGAACTGTTCAACTTCGGATCAGAGACCGTCTCTCTCAAGGGATGGGCTCTATCCGATAAAACGAAGTCGTACCCCTTCACTGAATCTGATAGTATCGCCTCAAAAGAGTTTTTCATACTCCCACGGAAAAAATCAAATATCGCCCTCAATAACACCAGTGAAACCCTCGCACTTTCTGATGCCTCACACAATATCGTCAGTCAAATTTCCTACGAAAAAACGATTGAAGGCGCCTCCTTCAACTCTACCCCCACTGGGTATCGATGGAGCAAGACGATCACTCCAGGGGCAGAAAATATTCTCAACACCGTTCCAGAGACGAAGAGGAAAGACATCCCCGATATCGCGTATCAAAATGTCCTCACGACATTCTCCGCTTCCGGCAAAGATACTGATGGAGACAATATCAAATACACCTGGGATTTCGGCGACGGACACAAGAGTTACAAAGGCAAAGCGACTCACCGGTATGAGGAAGAAGGGAAGTATGAGGGAACGCTCACCATAAGCGATGGAACCGAATCAAATGTCACGACATTTACGGTCGAAGTGGAGAAATACGACGCACCGAAAGTACGGATGACGACTCTCGTCCCAAATCCTGCCGGGAGAGACACCGACACCGAATATATCATCATCGAGAACCGCTCGAAGAAATCCGTCGATCTCCTCGGTTGGAGCATCGCGACGGGCTGGAAGAAGCTCGTGAATCACCCAATCCGCGAATCATTCATGATCGCGAAAAAATCGAAGCGGAATCTCACGCATGATTTCTCCGCCTTCACGCTCCCCAATGAGAAGGGGCGTGTCGAGCTTCGTTCCCCGGATGGTGAAACCGTGCAGAAACTGAAATATAATCTGAAAGGAAAATCCGCGGAGGAAAATGCGCTCCTCGTGAAAGAAAAAGGGGGCGGATGGAAATGGGTCCTTCCTCAATTAACAGAGAACAGCAGGCAAACGACTTTGCCAACAGCGGACGCACCGCCCGAAGGCGGAACGACCGCTGTTGTCGATCGAGAAGAAAAACAACTCAAACAAGATACGGAAAGAATCACACTCAGAAAGAATCAAGGAGAGGAACTTCTTTCAACCGAAACAAATGCACTGGAGGAAATGAGACGACTCATCGGTTTCGGCACCGATATCGAGACACCCATCGCGGTGCTCGCCCTCGCCCCGCAAGTCGCCGGCGCGAGCGACGAACTCCCTCCATCAGGGCGATACGACACCGACGCCGATTTCGATCTGAATGCCCTCATCAATCACTGGCTCGAGTGAGAAGTGGTTTCTACGATAGGGAAGGAGTCTCCGTCGAAACAGGAACGACTGGTTCGACCGAAGGCACCGCTGGTTCGACCGATCTGCCGGCGATTCTCGTCAAAGAACGGTACAGCGCAACAGTCGCCATCGAAGAAACTGGGATTGTATACAAGAGTCCGATTCCGAGTGCCAGCGCACCCAAGACATTGATACCAATGAGAGCAAGATAAAAAGAAAATAATTTCCATTTGATACCATCGGTCAATCGAGCGCTCTCTTTCAGCGCGTCTATCGCCGAAAACTCCGGCCGATCGACGATGACATACCCGTAGAAGCCGTATTTGAGAGCCATGTACACACCCGGGACTATCAACAGAATGAAACCAATGACAATCGCGAACCCATAGAGAATACTCGCCCAAAGAAATCTCCAAAAAAGATTCGACCGGGAAAAGAGTTCCGAAATCGAGGTCGCCCTCCCATCAACGAGAGCAAGAGTAATATGGATTGAACCCAAAGTGACCAGCAGCGAAACGGCGGCCGACGCGATACTCACGACAAACGAAAGCGGCGAATCTCCCAGGAGCTTCTGCAGGACACTCGAAACGATAGTGACGATAGCCGGAACGCCCAGTACCGCCATGACGATGAGCCCCCACTCCTCCGCGACGAACGCCCGGCCTGATTTGATAAGCTCCCCTATTCTCGGCATAGTCATCGGCATATATTTTTCCTTACCAATTATATTTTCATTTCCTGGGCAAATGGCAATTGCATACCAAAAAAAGTGACTGACACATATCCCTTCAGTGTGTATTCGCTTCTATCCGGTGAGAGCGCATAAAACAAACCTTCGCTTGATACCTTTTTTTCATCATACTTACCAATTTGAAATTGGGTGATCATTTTTTGTAATTCCTCATAGGCAGGATAGACCCCACGCCCTTCTTTTTCTTTCTCAATTATTCTTCTCACTTCAAAAATTTCTGACCGAACCATATCCTTTCGTGAGATACATGCACAACCACTTCCGACATCAACTCCAAAAAATAACACTAGAGCAACTGACACTACTATCATCGAATTTAAAACATTTTTTTTCATATTTTTTTATGATCCAACAAAATACCTTCCTACGGGTATTCTACCGCATCTCTCACTTCACTTCCTCCTCGATATCCTCGATCTCTTTTTCGACCGTTTTCTCCGCATTGTTCAAGTCCTGCTTCAGCCACGCGACGATTTTCTCCTCTTCATCCGTCAATGTCCGCTTCGCACGGGCCGACTCAAACATCTCCAGCCGATTCCGATTCTCCCGAAGCGATCCGAAAGCCGTATGGAGGGATGATTCGGCTTCGAGTGTTTCCTTGCGCAATCGTTTCTGAGCGAGCCTATACGAGCGGAAAGCATACCAAAGAGCAAACAGGACGATGAGGGAAAGCACGATCATCACCACGACCAAATGGCTGATGGATTTCTGGACGACGACGATCGCGATCTTCTCGCTCAGCGCGCTCCGCTTCCCATGGCCATCAGACACATCCGCCCACAAACGGTACACACCTTCCTTCGCCGGTTCATCCAATGAGAAAATGAATCGTCCATCGCGATCACTCTCTACGGTCACATTTTTTTGCCCCCCATCATCTTTCTCGAGGTAGATGCTGACCGCGCTTTCGGGACGAGCGGTTCCATAGACATTGAGCGCTTCTCCCGCGAGCAGTTTCGCAGAGTACCCGGTGAAAACAGGCGGACTAAGAACCTCGACCACCGGTACGGTCGGCCGTATCTCGGGCGCCAAATCAAATGTCGCCTTCGCACCGGATTCGAACACATTGCTCCCATAGCCGTCATTCGCCCGGATGATGACCGAAGAAAATGTGAGTGTCGCCTGCCCGCTCTTCTTCACCCGAAACACAACGCTCAGCACCTTGCCCGAATCGCCCGTAAACCCCGGCGTCGGGATCCCCGCTGTAAACGAGAGCGTCCCCGTCTCATTGGAAAATTTCGGAGCCCCCACCCAAAGCGAGAAAACGGAATCCGATGCGCTCGTCGAAACGATTTCGAGGAGATCATTCGGGAAGCGCACCACCATCTCCGCATTATTCACCGCGACCTGTTTCGTATCGACGAGGATATCCACGCTCATCGTCTCCCCGGTCACCGTCCCCGATGACGGACTGAAATACGAAGTCGCCGCGAGGACATCCGTCGGAGCAAACAATCCAAAGAGAATCAGCGCTACAGCAAGAATGCCCCCTGACAAAAAGAGCTGTGTCTGTGTCGAATGCTCAGACATTCTTTTTCCTCATTGACTTAAACCGACGAAGCAAAACAAATCCGATGAAGAGAAGCACGATAATCCCTCCTGCCCACAACACATACTTCTTTTTCCCCGTATCGGGATGAAGCAGGATCGAACTCTTGTTCCCCGCTTTATCGAAGGCGGTGACGGTGATCGGCGTCGATTCACTCTGATCACGGAGGACATAGGTCATCCCGCTCCGGATGGCCGGTTGATTCCCTTCCGTCACTTCGAAATAATCGATGCCAGATTCCCGATCGATAGCAGAGATGGACATGAACTTCTTCCCGCCGAACGATGATGCATCGGAACCGAACGCGACGGAGAGATCCTGTGGTGGATTATTGTCATTTCGGATGACATCGAGCCACTGATTCTTCTCCTTCCCATCACCCTTCAGACTGATGGTGATGGTGAGTGGTGTTCCCGGAGCAGGTATCGGAGTCGCTTTGCCATCATTATCATATGCCTTCACATCCGTCGGGATGAAAGTCACCTGCCCCGCCGCCTTCGCGGTGAAAACAATCTGGAACAACAGAGCGTCTTTTCGACTGAAACCGCCGGGTACACCGCCGATGAAGGAAATCTTCGAATCATCTTCGAGGGACGGCGTCTTCAGCCAATTCGTCAGAATCGAATCAGCGAGACTGAAATCCCGGATCTCGATATTGGAAGCACCACTCTTCATGAGTACCGTTCCTTCCACCGTATTCGGGTGCTTCTCCATCGTATCCATAACGAGACGGATCAGAATCGTATCGCCGACGGATACCGTACCGGGATCCATGGCCAGATACGCCGTCGCCGCCAAAGCCTGCCCTGTCGAAAACAGGGAGACGAATACGAGTACCATCAGAGGAAACATCACCCGCACTATTGTCCTATTCATATGCATATGCGTCATGGATTACTTTTTCATCCCCCATTCATACATGAGCACGGAGAAATCCCCGGACTCCACCTGTTTGTCACCATTGATATCGACACAACCGTTTCGGAACGGCCACTGCGTCTTCCAAAATGCCAGCATCACCGAGAAATCGATGGAATTGACATTCGTATCGAGATTGAAGTCCGCGCCATTGCAGGAAACTGAGGAAGTGGAATCCGATGATTTCTTCGTATTGTCCTTCCCATCATTATCACCATTGCCACTCTTATCCCCGCTTCCCCCATCACTTCCGCTTCCCCCACCACCATCAACCGTCGTCGCGGTAAACAGCCTCGTCGAGCTGGAACTCTGTGCTCCGTACGAGACGACCAATTTGAAATAATAAATTCCGGGGACAGGAACGGTCGCCGTGAGGTCCGTATTCCAGTCCTGTCCGACATTGATATACTTCGCCGCGGTCGCATAGAAGATATTGCTCCCGCTCCCATCACAAACATCCGCCGCATGCACAACGACGCACCACTTGTAAGCGTACTCATACCCGGTCAATCCCTCGTTCGTGATAGTCACATTGGCACTGATGTCCGGAACCGTCGTGTCCGTCAAACCATTGATGATGACCTGCGCCGGAGAACCTGCGACTTCCCAATAGTCATTCGTCTGTATGGTTTTCCCCGACTCCACCTCCGTCGATACGGATGCCTCCCACAATCCCTGCGCCGCGGAGGACGGTATGGAATAGGTGTATTCATAGACTCCTGCCGACACATTGCTCATCGGGACATCCGACACCACCACATTTCTCTCTGCATCATAGAGCGTCACTTTCGGCGTCGAGAAGGAATTGGCGGGAATCGACCGGTAATTCGTGAGATACACCTTCGCCCGATAGGTCTTCCCGGTGAGCGCCCTATCGACATCCGACATGGTCACCGTCCAACCTGCCTCTTGCGAGCTCCGGATCGAGGTGACATCCGTCCAGGCGATAGTATCCGTCTTCGCTTTGATGCCCGTCACATCCGCCCAAGAGATAGTGTCCGTATTCGTCTTGATCGCGGTGACGGTCGTCCAATCAATGGTATCCGTCTTCGCTTTGATGAGTCCGTCCGTGGTGACGATGCCAGTGACATCAGACCAGTTGATAGAGTCCGTCTTCGTCTTGATCGCGGCGATATTGCCGGTACCGATTTCGGTGATGAGGGTCGCCGCATTACTCTTGATCGTCGCTATGTCCGTCCACAGAATCGTATCCGTCTTCGTCTTGATGCCCGTGACATCCGCCCAAGAAATCGTATCGGTCTTCGTCTTGATGCCAGTCACATCCGCCCAAACGATAGTATCCGTCTTCGCCTTGATGAGTCCATCAGTCGTGACGATGCCAGTGACATCAGACCAGTTGATCGAGTCGGTCTTCGTCTTGATACCAGCGATATTGCCGGTACCGACCTCCGTGATGAGGGTTGCGACATTGTTTTTCACCGTCGTCACATCGCCCCATACGATAGTGTCAGTCTTCGCCTTGATACCCGTCACATCGGTCCACAGAATCGTATCGGTCTTCGTCTTGATAGCAGTGACGGTCGTCCAATCGATGGTGTCGGTCTTCGCTTTGATGAGTCCATCGGTCGTGACGATGCCAGTGACATCAGACCAGTTGATCGAGTCGGTCTTCGTCTTGATACCAGCGATATTGCCGGTACCGACCTCCGTGATGAGGGTGGCGATATTATTCTTCGCCGTCGTGACATCACCCCAGTCGATGGTATCCGTCTTCGCCTTGATACCCGTGACATCACCCCAGGAGATGGTGTCCGTCTTCGTCTTTATTCCGGTCACATTGGTCCAGTCGATGGTGTCGGTCTTCGCCTTGATGAGACCATCGGTCGTGACGATACCGGTCACATCACTCCAGGTAATCGTGTCCGTCTTCGTCTTGATCGCGGAGATATTGCCCGTGCCGATTTCGGTGATGAGGGTGGCGACATTTGCCTTGATCGTCGTCACATCACCCCACACGATGGTGTCGGTCTTCGCCTTGATCGCACCTACATCCGCCCAAGAAATCGTATCGGTCTTGGTCTTGATGCCGGTCACATCTGCCCAGGAGATGGTGTCCGTCTTCGTCTTGATACCGGTCACATTGGTCCAGTCGATGGTATCCGTCTTCGCCTGGATCAGTCCGCTCGTCGTCACGATACCGGTGACATCTGCCCAGTTAATGGAATCCGTCTTCGTCTTGATGGCGGAGATATTGCCGGTACCGATTTCGGTCACGATGGTCGCGACATTGTTCTTCACGGTCGTAATGTCTGTCCAATCAATCGTATCCGTCTTCGTCTTGATGCTGGTAACATCCGTCCAGAGAACGGTATCGGTCTTCGTCTTGATAGCAGTGACATTCGCCCAATTGATCGTATCGGTTTTCGCCTGGATAAGTCCGCTCGTCGTCACGATGCCCGTCACATCACTCCAGCTGATCGTATCGGTCTTGGTCTTGATGGCGGAGATATTGCCCGTGCCGACCTCCGTGATAAGGGTCGCGACATTGTTCTTCACCGTCGTCACATCCGTCCAGTCGATACTATCGGTCTTCGTCTTGATGCCGGTCACATCACTCCAGCTGATCGTATCGGTCTTCGTCTTGATGCCGGTGACATCGGTCCACACGATCGTATCCGTTTTCGCTTTGATCAATCCATCAGTCGTGACGATACCGGTCACATCTGCCCACACAATAGTATCGGTCTTCGTCTTGATACCGGAAATATTACCCGTACCTATTTCTGAGACGAGCGTCGCGACATTGCTCCAATTAATCGTATCGGTCTTCGTCTTGATACCGGTCACATCCGCCCAGGCAATCGTATCGGTCTTCGTCTTAATTCCCGTGACATTCGTCCAATCGATGGTGTCGGTCTTCGCTTTGATGAGACCGTTTGAAGTCACGATGCCCGTCACATCAGTCCAGTCGATGGTATCCGTTTTGGTTTTGATACCGGAGATATTGCCCGTACCCACTTCGGTGATGAGGGTCGCGACATTGTTCTTCACCGTCGTCACATCCGACTGGAGCGTCGTCGCCTGACTGTCTGATGCGACCTGGGTCACGGTAAACCCGGAACTCACACCCGCGATATATTCGCCGACGCCGATCTGTCGTGAGGTGAGCGTCCGTGAGACACCAGACCACACGGCGGTCGATATATCCGCCACGAGGGAACCGAATGAGGTGAGCGTCCTGTTCGTCGCGCTCCAGACGGAAGTGGAGATGGCATCCGTCGAGACATTGGCATACCCAACCGAAAATGTCTTATCCAGCACAGAGAGATCCACACCGGCCGTCCCACAGGACATCGTCGCCGGCCAAATACCGACCGTACTATCCGGCGTGAAACTCTTGTAGTGGCGACCATTCGCCACATCCTTGTCCATCGTGGCACCGCCCGGTATCGTAAAAGAGCTCCCGTCAGGCTTATAAACAGCCAGCGAACAATCGCCCGTATACGGAGTGAAATCATCATTTGAGACGAATTCGCTGATCATCACGGCATCCCCGGGAGAAAATCGTTCGTACTCGGCGAAAACACGCGGGATACCGGAAGATATTCCGAACAAGACAAACACCGAAAACAATATGCGTCGCGATTCCTTGGACATCAGGTTGCGTTATTTGGTATTCGTCTCCGATGAAGGCGCCTCTTTCCCTCCTCGCTTGCCTGCCCTCGGGATGACGGCATTGAGCGCGAAGAGCACGATGAGCACGAGCACGATGATACCGATTTCCTTCATCCCCATTCCAAACATACTCTTTTCCTCAACAAATTATGCCCGATTCGCGACGATCAAGCGAAATTGCTTTTTCCGTTCGAGAAAAGAATTCACCCAAATGGTGATCTCATAGGTAATGATAAGCGGTAATACCATAACAATCAATGAGAGACCGTCGGTCGGCGGGAGGAAGGAGGTGAGAATAAACATGATGGCGATGGCATGGCGGCGTTTCTCCCGGAGGAACCGCACCGAGAGCATACCGACCTTCACGAGAAAAGTGAGAACGATGGGGTATTGGAAGATGACTCCGAGGAGTGCCGAAGTGAAGATGATCTGCGAGAGGAACCGATTGATGTCCCACAGATTCTGTATCCCGAGACCCACATTGAAAGCGGCGATGGAGTCCAGGGTAAGATACAGTATCGCGAAACTGTACGCGAAGCCGATGAGGAAAAGAGCGATGCTCACGGGCAATAAGATAAAAAAGAACCGCCTCTCCCTGTCATGCAGACCGTCCCGGAGGAAGCGGTAGAACTGATAGACGAAGAGCGGCGCACAGACGATGAGAGCCGTGTAGAGACCGACGCTCATCGCGAGGTCGAAAAATTGGAATGGCGAGGTCGCGACGATATCCGCATTATCGAGCGTGAAGACACGGATGATGAATTTCAGGATCGGTCCCGACGCGATGAGACCGACGAAAAAAAAGGCGATAAACACCATCACCAAACGACGCACCCTCTGCCGTATATCCTCCAGGTACCGATAATAATCGGGAAGATTGTCGATAATCCCTTTCATGAGCGCTTTCGATTCAGTGATGAGCGAGGAGCGGGAACCGAGACTTACTCTGCGCGATGATCGTTCAGCCATTTTGCGACGGCATTCACTCCGTCGCCCCAAGATCCGAATGACCGCGTGGCAGAACCGGTATTGCCAATATTCCCCGGATTGAAAGTCGTGGCACCGACACCCTTGGTTCCGAAAGCGGAATCATTCTGCATGATCGAGAGAAGGAGCGGGAGATCGACGCTGTACTCATTCACCGCGGCATAGACCATGTCCCCCGTCACCGGACTGCCCGGGGCCATATCCTGTATATACGCATCGACATCCGCCGGCGTGCCAAATGGCATCATGCCCGTGAGTATCGTCCGGATCTTTTCTTCATACAGGGCATCGGTCGCATACGCAGAGACATCGTAGCCGTTGATCACCGCACCGGCAGATGGTCCCTGGATGGTCGGTGGCACATTCTGAAGCGCATTGAGGCCGCTCGAAACGACTTCCGCCGCGGAAACATTCGCCACCGTCGCCGCCTGCGTCATGTCGACAAGCATGGCGAGCTGAGAAACAGTATGCTGGGTATCGAGGAGTTCCTTCTCGATCACACTCATCTGCTCGAAGTCCCCGATCGAAACCGCCTGGCTCTTCGCATTATTGAGTGCCGTGATCTTGTTCTGCAACATTTGGATGAGATATTGTATGTCCATAGTGATGTGAGGTGTTTAGTACCAGAGGAGCTGGCGGAAACATTCCTGAAACGAATGGCGATTCAGCCAGAGATACCGGAGTCCATCGGGAGTCTCGAAGATTTCCATGCGATTCCCCACGATAGCGGTACCCGCGACATAGGGATACATGCCGGCGGAATGAATGACATTGCTCTCGATATCGAGGTAGTACACGCGTTGCGTCACCTGTACCGTGAAATAAATCCGATCCACACCGTCATAGGCTGTCATGAAACCGGTGTTCGCCGGTTCGAAGCTCGGCGTCGGCATGAGGAAATCCCACTTATCCGTACTGAGATTGATCCTGTCCCAACCGGCCAAGTTGCCACCGCGAGGCTGGTACAGATATCTCCCGATAGTGTTCTGATTGCTGGCGCCATAATTCCATGTGAGCGTCGTACCCGCGCCCCGGATAACCGGTTGTTGCAGAATCGCATACCCATACTGACCAGAAACCGGTACCGTCGTGATCGTACCGATGGTGAGTGTGTTCGTCGTGTTCGCGCTCACGATGCCTTCCAGCGTATTCGCGCCCACGCTACCGGAGGTGACGCGCAGACGACGGTTGACCCACTGTCCCGGAACCCAGAAAGTCGCCTGCACCGTCGCATTCTGAAGCGGCACGACGGGCGCTTGAGAAATGGTGAAAGTGGTCGGACTCGTGATACTCACAACCGTCACTGGAGTGAAGTTCACGCCGCCATTCAAGACGAAGGCACCGGTCGTAAGCACCGAGGACGACATATTGGTCGTCGCCGTCATCGCGAGCTTCATCCCCGGCGCGAGGTTCACGAGCGGATAGCCGGTCACCGTCACCGTCGTCCCCGAACTGCTTGCCGTCGGAGCGAAGATAAGCGATGCGGTCGTACCAGCCCCGACGAAATTGTTCGAGAGCGTGAGCGTCGTACCCGAGATCGAGCTCACCACGGTACCGGCCGCAAGCGTCGTATTACCGAGACTCACCACCACCGTCATACCGATGAGAATGCCGTTCATCGACCCCGTAATGACGCAGGTATTCACGCCGTTTGAAATGGTCGTCGCCGTGATCGCCGCTGTCGGCGCGGGCATGATCCAACTCTTCGTCACATCCTGGATCGAGGTGGCCGACTGCACACCCTGCATCAGCCCATAATCCTGACCACCGATGATACTTCCGACGCCGAATGAAGCAGGTGCGGTGATGACATAGCGCGACACGCCCTGTATCGGCGCAACGGTATTGGCGGCCGCGAAAATGAGCGTGTTCGAAGTGTTCGCGAGAATATAACACGAGAGTATCGTCGGCTGAACCGGAGTAGCGACCGCGGTCAACTGCGTCGTATTGAAGCTGACCTGACAACCCGCCCACTGGTTCGGCACCCAGTTCTTGGCGCCATCGCAGAGCGTCGTGAATACCGTAGCGCTATAAGTATAGACCACCATCTGCGCCGAAGGCGCATTCGTCGCATAGATATACTGTGTCGCCGAAGTACCGACCGCGGGCGTCATCACCGTGATCGGTGCGGCGATATTGTTGATCGCGGCGGTCCAACCCTGATCGCCCTTATGCGACAGAACCTGACCGGTCTGGAAGATATGGTTGTTGACCGTCGTGACGAGCAGGGTCTGCGTCGCAGGTCCGATGAGACACTGGGTCGTCGCACCCACGGTCGTCGCATTCGCATAAGTCACATTCGTCCCGGGCGTCCCACCGGTCACCTGAAAAATACCGTTATAAGTCCCTGGCACCGCTCCGGTGACGACCACCCACGAACCGACCGGGAATACATGCGCGGCGACCGTCACGGTCACGGTGCCTGCGGATCCAGCCATCGCGGTGGACGCTTTCGGAGCTACCCGAGCGACACCGAGCGTCACCAGATTCCCGACAGCCGTCGAGGAAGTCACTGCCACCGATGGCACGACCGTCACGGTCGCCCCCGAGAGTGTCGCGGTCGTATTGATGGTAAACGAAGTATTCGCGACGAATGAGACGATATAAGTACCAGCGGGAAAGGAGCCCGATCCGGCAGTGACCGTCGGTATGGCTCCCACCACGAGACCCACGGTGCTTGAAACGGAAAAGGTCGAGGTCGAACTGCCGGATACGCCCGTCGCCTGATAGCCGCCGAATGTCGCCGAGGTTCCACCGCCCACATTGGCTGCGACCGTGAGCGCGCCATTGAAAGTGGCTGGTACGCAACCGGTCACGGTCAGTGTCGTTGCGTTGCCGATCTGCATCCAATTGCCCGCGGCAAGCGTGCCGACCGCGAGGTTGAAGGAAGCGGCTTGACCGATGGTGCCTTGTACGCTGATCGCGCCAGGCGCACCCGTAAGATAAAAAGATACCGATCCGACCGAAGAATTGATGACCTGCCAGGTACCGACATACGCCGCCGGTGTGGTACCCGCGATGGTCACCCACGAACCGATCGGGAATATGGCGGACGCGACGGCGGTACTGTAGGTGACCGTCGCGACATTCGCCGTCGTCGAACCGGAAACCGTCGCGACACCAGCGATATATCCGGTACCGCCGGTGATCTGAAGTACCGGCACGCCGCTCGAAACCGCGACCGGCTCGTAATCGGCGAGCTGGGCGGAAACCCCGCGCGCGACACCGCGATCGAGTTGCCGACCCGTCGTCACGGTATCGGCTTCGATATTATGAATGAAAGTCGGCGTCTGTGCCGCCATACTGAAATAATTCTTATCACTGTCGCCATGGATGGCATACACCGATGTCGCATCCGGCAGTGTCGTCCATGCCGGATACACGATCAAGGTATTGTTCGGCGTACCGGTAATGACCGCGCTCGCGGAGAGATTCGTTGTCGGCGCCGCGGATGCGATGAAGGTCGTGCTGTTCGTGATGGACTGCACGAAAGTACCGAATGCGAAGGCTCCCGTACCGGATATCACATTGAGGAGTTGGTTCACGGCGAGATTCGTCGTACTCCCGACCGTGATGGTCGCACCGACATTCGTCGCACCGGCCGCAGAAGTATAGGCGATGAGACCATTCGACGCCGTACCCAAAACCTGCCTCATCTGTCCCATGCCGGTACCGGATCGGATACGCACGGCATAATTGGTCCACCTATTCGCCGGCCATGATTTCGTCGTATCCGTGATAACCGAGACGCCGGTGCCGATAATGCTCGCGCTCGATACCTGCTGTGATGGAAACACCATATAAGTCCCTGCTCCGCCCGGCACGCCCGAGAGTTGTCGCTGGATGACTGTCTGATACCCCTGCGCAAAGAGCCACCCCGTACCGCCGAGAGTGACCGCGGGAGCAGTCGCCACCGTAAAACGCGTCGCATCGATCACCTGCGCGACATAGGTACCGGCAGTGAGAGTACCTGTCAAACCGCCGCCGATGAAGAGATACATTCCCGGATAAAGTCCCGTCGTATTGCCGCTCGCGAGCGTAATGAGGGAGCCGCTCGCCGTATGCGCGGCATTCGTCGAACACCATCCGGTCGTGAATTGGAGTGTCGTATTGACGAGCGCGGTTGCGACGGCGGTACTCAAGGTAATCGTATTCGAACTTACTGCTGTGACATAGTTGGGACCAGTCGCGGCGGCGGCGAGCGCCCCGCTTCCGGCTTGACCCGGCAGACCGACCAGAGAGTTTATCGACGCGATCATGCCCACCTGGATGCCCAAGGTTATCGGATTGCTCACCGCGAAATTAACGGTCGTAACGGTACCGGTCGTATAACATTCGGCGGGCGCCGAGACGATGGTCTTCGTCGCCTGCGTGCCTGTCCCGAGGAGCACCTGCCCCGGATAATAGATACCCGTCGTCGCACCCGCCGTGAAGACCGAACCGTTTATCGTGCCCGCCGAAACAGGTGTCAACGAATAGGTCAGGGTTCCGGATACCGTACCGGTATTATTGGCACTCAAAGTGAGGCTCGTCGTATTCTGACCCGAGACGATGGTCGTCCCGGTGGCGATACCGGTGCCCGAGATATACCATCCATTGCAAAACGGCGGCGTCGTATCGTTCACCGTGATCGTATTAGCTCCGCCGACCCCGCTTGCCGCCGTACCTGAGAGAATGGTTGGCGAAATCGTGATATTGCCCGAGACCGCGCCGGCATTCGCGATGGAAACCGTGAGGCTCGTCGTCCCCTGACCGGCCGTCACGATGGCGCCATTCGCGACACCGGTGCCCGAAACGAACCAGCCCTGACAATTCACCGGTGATGCGAGCGTGGTCAAGGTGATCGTCGTCGAGGATCCCGAACCGGTCGCCGCCGCGGAGAAAACATCCGCCCGAGGCATCACCGGATACAGATACAGAGTCCCCGAAACCGTCGCAATATTCGCCGCGGACAGCGTGAGGCTGGTCGTACCCTGCCCCGAAACGATGGTAGTCCCCGAGGAGATGCCGGTCCCCGAGATATACCAGCCATTACTGTTCGCTGGGACGCTTCCGCTCGTCGTTATCGTATACGCATTGAGGGCACCGGACGCCGCCGTCGCCGAAATCGCGATCGGGGAGAGGATGAGCGTACCGATGACCGTACCCGCATTCGTATTCGAGAGGGTGAGCGTCTTCGTTCCCTGTCCCGAGCTGATGGTGGTCGTCGGCGTAATGCCGGTACCCGAAACATACCATCCATTGCAGTTCGATGGCGCAGCGGTCGCGAGAGTGATCGTCGATGCGCTCGCGACGCCCGATGTCGAAGAAATGGTAATGGCCGCCGACGGAAGGACCGGATTGATCGAGGAAATCGTTCCCATATCGAACGATTCGATAAAATACCGCGTCGTCGTATCGGGCGTAATCGTCGTCCAAGTCGGCACGGTGAGAGTATTCGTGGTGTTGCTCGTGATCTGACGGTATTGATTTTCCCCCGTACCGGAAAAAATCCGGACGAAGTAGCCCGCCCATTGATTCACGACCCAAGACTTACTCGTATCCTGGAGCGTCGTGGTGCTCTGTGAGCCCGTCGCCACCCCCCTATCCCACACGGTCGCATTCTCCCCGCTATTCACGATAGTTCCATCGGTACCGATCGCCTGCACGGGACTCGTCGCGGCGCCGGCGTTCCGGATATACCACATATCCGCGAGAACATCGTAATACTGGAGCGCATAAGTGGCGCCCTGGCTGATCATCCAGATACCGCCGCCACGGATGACGAAACGGCTCGTCGCATCGGGAACCGTCGCCCAATTCGTATCCACCGTGATGACGCTCGACTCGATCTGATACATCGATCCCGCCGCCGTGATCACTTCGGCCGAACCGGCGATCGTCGTGACCGGCGCATACGCCCACTGGTCTTCGGCGAACTTCGCGACATCGCCCCACACGAGGGTATTGCTGTTATTGTAGATGATCTTCCTTACCTGCGACTGACCGGCGCTCGAGACGAAACGCACCTGATAGCCGACCCACTGGTTCAGGACCCAGTTCTTGCTCGTATCCTGTTGTGAGTTCTGCGGGCTGGCATTCGCCGAAGTGAAAGTACCGTTGTCCCAGATGACCGGATCGGCGACATCGGTGACGATGCGCTGTTGCCCCGCACCCGTACCGCTCGTGATCCGGATATCGAATCCCTTCAGGGTTTTTCCGGTGAGCCCCGGAATCTGAAGCGTATTCAGTCCGCCACCGTTCCCCAGGACGAAACCCCAATACCCCTGTCCTCCGGCAAACTGCATCCCCGTATACACGACATTCGTTATCGGCGGCTGGGAAAGCGCCTGATACGAATCCGAGACCGTGTCATATCGGAAGAATCCCGTAAGTCCCGTCGTCGTCGCGAGCGTTGCCGTCGACTGGTAGTAATAAATATACCGACCAAAAGAAACATGGTAGAGCGAATTGTCCGCCGTACAAGACGCACTGAGACCCGAAGAAACCGCCGGCGCGAGGCGACACCATTCCCATACCGGCAAATCGACTTGTTTCCGCAAATTATTGGTCAGCGCCATATCGGGAGAAGTTTTCCGTTATGAAAAAATGAGATTCTGCCGCACGCCATTCGCATAGGTATTGCGAGCAACATCCTGGTACATCTGCTGGTTCTGTCCCGCGATCGTGACCACATTCGTCACGGATGTCACCGCACTGACCGTCGTCACCACCGGCAAAGTCGCACCGGCAGTATAAGTAGGCAAAGTCGCGACATTTCCAGGAAACATGTCGACAGTCACCCTCTGGCGATTCGCTCCATCCACCGTCGCCTGCGATTCCATGAGCTTCACCATGCGCCGCAGGTATATGATGGCATCATCCGTCGCGGGATTCACCTGCGTATCGGTCGCATCCTTGATACCGACGGCATCGATACTGAACGACCCCGACACCGGAATGGCGCCTTGATCACTCGCGATGACGACCGGCATGGAGGCGGCCATCGGAGCCTGCCCCTTGGCGGGAATATTCGTCGCGATGGTCGCGAGGTTCCCCCCCGATTCCTTGGCAATCGTCCCCGTCGAATCCTGCCGGACGAAACCGCCCGCACCGGATGCCGAGAATGCATCCGTATTCGTCTTGATACTCGCCAAATTTCCACCCGATTCCTTCGCGATGGTCGCGGTCGAATCCTGCCGGACGAAACCACCGCCGCCAGCCGCGACGAGCGGATCCGTATTCGTTTTCACGGTCGCCAGATTTCCGCCTTCCTTCGCCGGATCGATGCGCGTATTGGAAGAGTCCTTCAGTCCGACCACATTCGATGCCGGCGTACTGCCGAACACCAAAGCCTCCGCTCGCCCCGGAACGAGGAGACTCGCCGCCGCGCCGAGACTGGCCGCTCCCGCGAATTTGAGAAATGTCCGTTTCTTGTTCTCCGTATCGATCGCATCATCCCACTTCTCCGCCGCGAGAGATTCCGACGCATCCGATACGCCCGATACAGATGCAGGCGCCCTTTCAATCGGTGACAAGGGCGGTCGCCGTCTCTCTCTCCTCATGAAAGTTTTCAGGGACTCCTTCGGCGCCCCATTTCCCCTCGATCGGATACCGTCGACTGACCGCGAAGGTCGGACAAAACCCGGCGGGGAAACAGATTCCCCCCCACGATGAAAAGCAACCTTCGCGCCCTGCCCATGAGTATCGTTTTGCATGCGCGCGTCGGTATCGATCGGAGACCGGACAAATTGCCGTGACGATTTCAACATCTTTTTTTATTTTTGATGGACGAAGCGCGAGCATCTCCCTCCCAAACGGACATCTTCAAACGGACAAGCCGTCCCAGGCGCTTTACGATTTCTTCTTCTGATCCGTCGGTGTCGCGGCGTCATCGACTTCGGCATCCTTGAACGCCCCGCGAAGATGCTTGATCGCATCCGTGATGCCCTTCGCCAATTCCGGAATCCTCCGGGATCCGAAGAGGAGGATGAGAATGACGGCGATAACGATGATCTCCTTTGTTCCGAGTCCGAACATATGCTTTGTGCTTACGAGTTAAAAACCGAAGAAATGCGAGCTTCCCGAAGAGGCTCCTTTCTTTCTTTCAGTATATCAAAAGCCCGTACCGCTCACAAGTAAAAAAACAAACTCGTCTTCGGTCATCCGCGATCGGAACGGGGAAAAAATACCACCTTCTCTCGAATGACTCGCTCCCCATTCCTGATGGCTGAGGCACTTTCGTCGCTCATTTCCAAAAATACCGCAAATAAATAGTATTAACCCCAGAGCAAGCTCCGGGCACTGAAAACGAATAAGAATTCGTTTCAGTTCCGCGGCAAGCCGCGGGGTATTTACCCTGTGTTACCATCGCTCGCTCGGAATCGAAAGTAAGAACTTTCGCTTCGCTCGCTCGCTCGGTAATAAAGCTTTTCTTTCGTTTTTTCCCCCTCCCCACCCGGATATTGACTTTATCATCAATATATGCTATAATGAACGGTTGTCAATAATTCGATAACGCCATCCCTATGGGAATCGTCCTCACGCAATCCATCTCCCTCCTCATTGCCGGGTTCATCCTCGTCAATGTCGGGAGTATCACCACAAATGCCATTCTCGATGCGGCGACCGATACTGCCAATGTTGCGAATGCCCATCAGCTCTCGACGGCGATTGAGCTCTACTATCTCGATCACAATGCCTATCCGAGCGCGCGCACGGGCAAGCAATTGGTGAATATCCTCTCTGCCGAAGGATACATTGAAGGAAAGCCTCTCGATGCATCCGTCTTCGCCTACGAGCAAAAGGATGCCGGCAATGCCTACAGCTTGCAAAGAAGGTAAAAAACAGAGACTCTCCACAGAAAGTCCTGCAAACAGCGGGATTTTCTGTTCGTATCAGAAGAAAAAGCATCGAACCGAAGTATGTGGGGCTGGATGATATGTGCGGTTAGGACTAGTTTGGTATAAAAAAATAAAGAGGCCCCGTTTCCTTTCGGATTCGGGGCTCAGTGCTTCACGCAGTGTTTCTGCGAAAAGCTAAGTTACTTCTTCTCATCAGCCTTCGGACACAGAAGCCGGGACGGAAGTTCCAGCCGGCGCCGCCTTGACCTTGCCGATGGAATCGGGCGTCAGCTTGTCGAGGTCGAAGCCGAACTTGGCAGCGAACTGCTTCAGCATGTCTCCGTACCCCATGCTCTTGGCCTTTTCGAGGAGACCGAAGATGGTCTCGTTCGGCATCGCCGCGAACTGCTTCAGCACATTGCTGTTGCCAGCCTGGCCATTACCGCCCATGTCGATGATGCGCACCTCGTCGATGTTGCCGAGGCCTTGCCCGATGGCCTCTGCGACCGGCACCATGATCTCCTTGGCGACTACACCGACCGCCGTAAGGACCGGGGGCAGCGCTTCGAGGATCATGAGGATTCGGCCGGTGTCGTCGAGCTTCGCCAGCGCCTGTGCCCGTGCGTCGATGCCTTCGGCTTCGGCCATAAGCCTGGCCTTGGTGACATCGGCTTCGGCCATACCTTGAGCGCGCGTACCAGTTGCACGCGCTTCGAGGTTGGCCTGCTCGACAGCGGCGGCTGCGAGACCCTTGGCACGCTCGCCGGCGGCTTCGGCTTCGGCTTCGGCCTGAGTGGCCTGTGCCAACCGCGTGCGACCATCGGCTTCGGCTTGCTGCTTGGCCAGATTGCCGGCGGCCTCCTTCTCGGCGAGAACACGAGTGGCTTCTCCTCGCGAAACGGCTGCCTTTTGCCCGGCATCCGCTTCGGCGACCGTCGCCTCGCCCTTCTTGGTGGCTTCGATGACGGCGCCTTCACCTCGCTTGGTGGCTTCAGCAACCGCGGCATCACCCTTCTTGGTGGCTTCGATGACGGCCGCTTCGCCACGCTTGTTGGCCTGGACGATCACGGT
>CAYOIM010000011.1:0-17301 GCA_964404075.1 uncultured Bdellovibrionales bacterium
AAGCCTTTTTCAGCAACGATTTCTTCAACTCCTCCAGATCCGCCAGCTTCTGCCGGTATATCATTTCTCATTTATAAAAAAACACCCTTCTGCCGGAAGCAAAAGGGCTTGGTTTTGACAGCTGAGCGAGTCCGCGACTCAATACAGCTTTTCGTTGTAGGCGACGAGGACGAGCCTCCCATTCCTCCCGAGATCCGGCTGACCCTCATAGGTCGTCACGCCACAATTGATGGGCTTCTCCTTGTGATCCATCGCGAGAAATTCCTCCGCGCCCCATCGCTCGAGATTGGCGCGAACGGCGAGGATATTCAGGTGGTGAGATACCACGAAGACGGATTGCCCGGAAAAATCCCGAACCAGAGTACCGAGAAAGTCACGGTTACGCGCCCGAACATCCGGAACATTTTCACCCTGCGCGAAGCGATACCAATAGCGCCCTTCGAGCTCCCTCAGACGGCGTTGCTCAGGGTGCAGAGCGCAGTAAATCTTCCAGTCGTTGTAGAGGAGCGACAGTCCGTGTTCTTGTTCGCGGATCCGCTCTTCTTCATAGACATCCGCGCCTTCGAGTTCCGGCCACCCCTTCTTCAGCCCGGCCAAAGTATCCCGCGTCCGCTCATACGGTGAAACGAAGATGACATTCGGGAGCGGTTCACCCCGTGCTCTCAGTGCCGCACCGACCGCTTGAGCATTCCAGCCCTCCTGATCGACGAGTGGCGTATCGTGATCACCGACGCCAAGATTCCACCGCTTGGCGAGCATCTCTGCCAATGCGCGTGTCACCAAGCTTTCAGAATCCGCCGCATACTCCACCAGGAATTTCCGATACTCCGGATCCTGAGACTTCTTTCCGCTCAGGGTGTTGTAGGTAGACACATCGTGTCGCACCAAGACCAATCTGCTCGGCCATTTCATCGCGCTCCTCCTTCCGGTTATCCAAAAAAATAAAGAACTCCCCTGCCGTATCGCAAGAGAGTATCCTACATCCCCACACCTCCCCTGTCAATTCATCCCTCGTCTCCCGCGCATACCACAAGTGTGTCGTGGTTCGAGTTGTATAGATTAGTTGTGTGATTTTAGAAAACACATTCATTTCCCCTTCTATACTAGGCTACTTTATTTTCCCAAACACTCTCACCACTTCATCAAAACTTTTTAGCCTATCTTTTTGCCATTCTTCCTGTTGAATATAAAGAGCCCTATAAATCATTCGACTTTGCCGCTTATTAACATCATCACACCATTTTTCCAAACGCTGAAATTTCAACAAATCATCAGCAACCTCACGCCCCTTTGTTTCCACGATGTACACAGTTTTCTCATCTTTTTTTACGAAAAAATCCGGATAGTATGTTGCAATAAATCCCTCAGAATTTTTATACTCGATCCGTAGAGCGCTCGCTTCCTTATTCTGAAAATTTTTCGAAAAAGAAATCACATCATCGCAGCTTTCCAAAAAATCAGAAAAAACAAGCTCGAAATCACTATCTCCGACGATCTTATTGAATACCGACTTTTTTGGAATAAGATACGATTTATCGTTTACCACAAACGGACGAGCCTCGCTCACCTTAATATAATTTTTAATTTCCGTATCTCCCTTATCTTGAACAGTCAATTCGTTAATAGCCTTTTTGAAAGACTCTTTAATAATTCTGACATATTCCGGTTCTGATAAATTCCTTAAAGTATTCAAATCCGCCAGATCTACTGACTGATCAAACATATGACCCTGAATAAATTCCTTTACCTTTCCAAATAAAATATCATAACAACCAAATAGTCGCAGATCTCTCATTACGGCCTGGGCAAAGAATCCAATAACACTCTGCGAATCAGGGTCTATATCCCCAGTCAAAACGGTGGTATGATGTGTTTTTTCATCAACAACATCTTTAAAAACAATCTCTCTCTTCTGCTCATCTGAAAAAGTTTTTATTCCGACTTTATCATTCCCGAAATGAGATACATCAAGCTGGTTCAAATTCTTATATTCCCTTTGAATTCTTGGGGACATCACCGGAATCTCAATATCCAGTTTTTCTATATCCTTCTTTGGATTTTCCCTATCCACTTCAATAACCATGGGGGCCACTGGCTTCACGCCCTCACCCATTGCCTTCCTCTCCAGTATCACGCCCTCACCCTTGATCGACTCAACGAAATCCATAAACGCTGGGGTTCCTATGACACTTACATATTCCTCCACATCATCACGCCCAAAAAACATTCTCCGCAGACCTCGCCCAAGCGTTTGTTCAGGTAGAATCTTCGAGTCCGCAGCATACGGCCGGAGCCCCACAATAGTAGTGACATTCTTTACATCCCAGCCCTCTTTAAGCATCAATACAGAAATAATGACCCTAAATGGACTCTCCCAACTATCAATATCATTTGCTTGTTTTCTTAGTTTATCCAGCTCATCCTTATTCTTCCCCGAAACAGCCTCCGAGATTTCACCGCTTTTATTTGTATGGATAGTCAAAACAGCTCCTTTCAAATCTGAAAAGCTCGTTTCAATATATTCCGCAACCTCATCACAATTCTTCGTATCATTGGTCATGATAAAAAGAATTGATTTCTTACCCATAGGCTTCAATGCGTCATATGTCTTTTTCCATTCCTCAATTCCAAGATTAATATAATCTCTATATTTCTCGCTGAATAATGAGCTCTGATTTTCCTTCAACTTCCCGCGACTCGCAGCATCCGGAACGACCGGATTCTTCACAATTCTCTGATGGATAGCTTCAACAAGGGGATAATCAGAAATAGTTTGCACAAAAATTGATCCATCATTTTTCTTTGGCGTCGCCGTAACATCAATCTGCAAAGCAAGCCCCGATCCCTTTTGCTTCAAACGATTATCAATATCCTGTATAGATTTAAACCATGCCAACTTTTCATCGTGAATATGGTGAGCCTCATCATTGATGACGATAAGCTCATCAATATCGCGAACAATCATTCCGAGATCTACACTCGAGTCATTCGTTTTCGTCACCGGCTTATGCCCGAGAAAATATGAAGAGGTATCCTCATCATCAAAACTCGCATCCCATACATCTCCCTCAAACACTCGATGAATATTTGTTAAAAATATATTTCCGGTATCAGAAACATTCCTTAAATCATCCTGCAAATGGAGCGTCACCTGAAAATCATCCTGCCAATTTTGACCCTGATATCCATTGTCCGGCAACATCGGATCATTAAAAAATATCCGAAGCCCCTCAAAATCATTCTTTATTCTTTCAAACACAATAACATTCGGTGTAATCAAAAGAAAATTCTTTGCAAGCTTTGAATCGGCTTCGTACTTTTTATGAAAATAAGCCCAGGTAATAACAAGGCTCATTACCTTTGTCTTCCCAGCACCGGTTGCCATTTTTATCACAAAACGAAGCCACTCCTCAGTAAACATCTGGGGACTCAATACTCCCGTAGAGTTATATCGTATCAAGTCGTATTTATCCTTTACTTGTGCAACCTCATACAACCAAACAACAGTTTCAAGTGCTTCCCTCTGCGCAAAGTAATATCGAAACTGAGATGAGGCGCCCTGTGTATCGTACGAAATATGTTCTTCCTTGAACCACCAATTTAAAAGAGCCATCGAGGTTTCACTCGCCCCTTTATAGCCTTCTTCTCGCCATTCTTTCACTCTTTTCCGTAAATCAGCCACGAGAGGTGGCAAAAGCTTATCATAACCCTTCTCACGCAAATCCTCATCAGCCGGAAACCAACGAACACTTGGATCCAGTATTTCGTACGGGTCTTTCGGAAAATCTTTATGTAGTGCCATAAAAGTAAATAAATCAGTATAAAATGCTCTTAAAATGGGCTTATTCTTTTATTTACCCTTATCATTGGTAAACAAAGTTTTTTCATCCGCTGTTGGCAATCTATATCGGACATTGCGTTTAGCGCCAGTTCGTGGTGTTATTTTTGTTAATAAAGCTTGCTTTACCCATCGATTAAACATCTTTGAGACCTTCACTGTATTTTCAATATGCAAAATCTTACGAGCATCCGTATTCCCGATGTATTTATTTTCTACTAAATAGGCAGACACTTTATCCCATTCACTCGGGGCTTCTTCATTAAGCAAAATCACTTTCACACGATCCTGAAGATGCGGATATGTCCAAAAGATTGGCGGATACAAATTAGCCGTCCTCATCGTTTGCCTCATTGCCCTAACACCTTCATTTTGATCAAGATTTGGAGGATCGGGAAATTCACGCAAATGCTTTATAAGAAGATCGTTACGATATTCATGGGCTCTTTCTATGCCAATATTTGATGGGGTGATATTAAATGGTAACAAACCAGGACTTTCAACCTCAATTCGATCTTCGAAAATTTTTATTTCGATATCCCGCTTTGTATGATAATCACGATGAATCACTGCATTAGTAATCGCCTCTTTAACAGCGCGCTCAGGAATACTATATGTAGTTACAAAGCCAGATGGAACCCGCATACCAGTTCGCAATAAGCTAAGCACATACTCATGAGCATCAGTGATTTGCTTCGCTATGGGTCCATTTATATTTCGTGGAGTTCCCACTAAATTGAGCGTCTCTGTTACAGTCTCTAAATTCCCCTCGTATTGAAAAATTCTGATAGAACACTTCGAGTCCAGTATGTCATTTGGAAATTCAGCAAATAGCAACACAGCAGCCCTCGTTGGCAAGATTTTATTCTGATTATTCTTTCTTGCTAAACCAGTCTTTTCTAAGATTACTTCAATCTTGTCCTCAGAGAGTCCTCGCTTTCTTCTCCATGATTCATAAAAACTCGTTTTCAATAAATCAAAGCTAACATCCACCAATTCTTTATCTGCGCGAGAAAAACCCTTAACATAAGCTAAGTGCAGTATTTCCTGAGGATTCAAGATCTTGTTTCCTTTTTCCAACCGAACATAAACTCGATTCTCAACATGTCTAAAACCATCGCCAACCTTCGGAACAAAAATTAATGCAATCCTTTTGCCTCCTTCGACATCCACAATCGTTGGTGGCCAAATTCCAGCAATAGGTGGGTAAATCTTCCGTAGCGACTTCCCAATTTCATCATAAAGCTCAAGGTTCTCTTCTATACCAAAAATTCTATCCATACCTTTTCGCGTCGTTTTTTCAGGATCATCCACACCAAGAATGATTGTCCCTCCCTCGGTATTTGACATAGCAACAATGGTTTGCAATGTCCTATCCACTCCATCATTCCTGCTTTCACCAAGACGCTTAAATTCGATAGTCTGAGTTTCAGCGGGGATGGAGAGGATATTGTCTATCAAATCGTTGTTTCGCATATAATTGCAGATTTTATACTACCACCTCAATCACCTTCGTCGTATCATTCCCGAAGATATCTACCACCTTCACCGCCACCTTATAGATTCCCTTTGCCACGATCTTCGGCGCGGATACTAATTCCAAATTCCGATTCTTTTTCGTTCGGAAGCTCTGCCACTCATTATCAAAGATATAATCCCCCGTCCACACTTCTTCATATTCGATCAAGCTCTGCTCTTTCCCTTTTTCAAAAAGAGTGTCACCGTGAGTTTTCGGCACACGGATAAATTCCTTCCGATCAGAAAAGTCGAAATCAACCGCCCAATAATCAATCCAATCCGACCATTTCTTCGTAAGCTGTTCTGGGGTATTTACATTTCCATCCTTATCCGTCGTGACCTTCCAAATCTGCCCTTTATCAACCACAATTTTCGATTTTCCTTTTGACCCATGCATCTCTTCAATAACCGTATCCAGGGTATCCTGCGAATAAAATACCGAAAAATCCGCAAGCTCGATAGAAAGCTCCCGCTCATTTCCCCGACCCCTCACGATCGGTCTTGCCTCGATGAAGGCGACATCATAGAATTTCACCTGCCCCTTCTCGATCACCTTCTTGTCGAACACTTCCCGGGGAATAATCCGAAAGGCGATATCGATACCGGAGTCCTGATAGGATGAGAAATCCAGCCCCATCTCATAGTCGAACCCGAGCACATCCACCTTCGTGATGCCCTTCTCACGGCACTCCGAGACGATATCATCCACGAACTTCGCAGAGACCGGCGCATTAATCGGCCCCACGGCGATAAGTCTATCCCGCTTCTTCCCGATCATATTGATGAACGACGCAATCGGCTCCGCCTTGTACGCAGAAATGATAAGTTGTACAAATTCTTTTTCCTTCTGCTCTGCCTGTTTCAATTTCTCCTCCGCACGGAGATCATCATTGACCGAGAGAAAACTCTCCCGCTCGTATCGCCCGACATTGAGTATCTCGAAGGCACGGAAATCTTTCTGTACTTTCTTCAACTCCCGTTGCACACCAATAAGGCGCTTGCGTGAAGTATGGATACCGAATTTCCCAAGATCCGTCCCGATCCACTTGCGACCAAGCTTCTCTGCGACTGCCAGCGTCGTGCCCGAGCCTATGAAAAAATCCGCAATAAGATCCCCCTTGTTTGTAGATGCCTTAATAATTCTCTCAAGAAGCTTCTCTGGCTTCTGAGTAGGGTACCCAAGCAATTCATTCGCCATTTTATTTATAATCGGAATATCCCAAGTATCTGTTGGCAATTTTCCATCCTCCTTGCTTTCCACATTTCCTCGATACTTATGTAGTTGCCCCTTATATGGTAGCCTCTCAATATCATTAATATTAAAAATCCACTCGGATGATTTCGTATAAAAGAAAAGCGTATCGTGTTTAGATGCCCAAAATCTAGTGCTTCTTCCACCAAAATCATAATACCAAATTACCTCATTTCTAAAATGATCCTTCCCAAAAACTTCGTCAAGGATTAGTCTCATATAACCACTCAATCTGTGATCACAATGCACATAAATACTTCCATCCTCGGCAAGGAGGTCATGCATGAGTTTGAGTCGTTCGTAAATCATTGCGATGAAGCTATCCGCGCCCCTGCCCCAAGTATCGCGATAAGCGATCTCCTCGATAACCGATGGTCGTTTCGTAAAGCTTTCAGCGTCATCCCCCTCACCAATCTCGATATCCATACTGAAATCCGCCCCGACATCAAATGGCGGGTCGATATAGATGAGCTTCAGCCCGCCCTGTGCCTCGATCTCTTTCCGCATCGGACCATTCTTGAGTGATGAAAGAATAAGTTTGTTATCTCCCCAGATGAGCTTGTTCGTCCAGCCAGCGATCTGCCGACCGGTCATATCAAAGAGCGTATCCTGATTGCCGAATTTCTCATCACTGCGTGGCTCATCGATCTGTTCGATAGTCTGAAACGGGAGGACAACATTCGTCACCTCATTCGTCTTCCCATTCCAGAGGAGCTCTACTTCTCGATCATCATTGAAGAGAAGGAACCGATACTTCTCCGGAAGCGGTTTCCCAGCTTCCAAAAATTTCATGACATCCCGCTTTTCATTTTCACTCAGATTGATCATATGAAAAACCTTATTTTTTTCTCATTCATAACAAGTCACAGTATAACTCTTTAATACCCCCATTCTCCCACAAAAAAATCCGCTTGTACAGCGGATTTTTTTGGTTTAACGCTCAGTTTACGCCTTTGTTTTTCGGTAGGTACGGAAAATCTTCGTGAGGGAGGTGATGATGAGGATGGTATACAGAATGAAAAGGAAGAAGAAGGTAGCATCCTGCTTGGCATTGAGAGAGTTTCCAGTAGGGGCATTATTCAAGAGGTAAGTCACCGCTATGATAATCGGTACGAACCAACGGGCGAAATTCCACCAAGCGCGGAAAACCTCTTCTTTCATTTTGTAGGTGATAAGGGAAAGGAGAAAAACTGGGATAAAAGAAGAAAATAAATAAATAACTGATCCATATGCTCTTCTACAAATGTCATCGAATGCTCCACAATAATCATACAATAGAGCTAAAACGAGAACTACAAACAATCCACTTCCGACCATGCTTACATAAAATACCTTTCTTTTTGTCATACTCTTACCAATAAATCAATTTAATACTTTAGATTTATCTTCCCCTGCTCGCTCTCCATATACGGCACGACCATTCCCGGTAGCTTCTTCCTAGTCGGTCGCCGATCGCTGTCATCATCGCCCTCATCATCCCGCAGGATCCCGGATCGCTCCATGATCCAGGTTTCATTCTTCTTCGGTATATAATGCGATTCAAGTCCTCCTGCTCCTCCCTTCAGATACGCCGCCAGGGTACGATACTGAGCGACATTCCTGCGTTCCATCTGCCACTTATACTGGAGCAGAGCCGTGTCAAATGTCGTTTCACTTCCATCATACCCGATAGACTGCAATCGGACAAAGAGAAATCCATTCCTGTCTTTACTTTTTTCGAAGGAGAGACTCGTGACATGCCCCGCTTCATCGGTGAGGGTGGCGAGCATATCGGGGAGGTTCCTCTTGTGTCGTTCATGCCATTGAGAGAACCACTGCTTTATTTTCTGCACCTTGTTACTCGATGGCGACAGATCAGGCTTTTCTAGGAGTACAACCGTGACGGTAGAGAGACTGTCTCTCCCGATGATATCGAGCTTCTGCGTATTCGGATTGAAGGATACTTTCGCTTCCGGAGCAGTCCTATCAATTTTTATTACCTGCGTTTTCGTTTCCTCCCTGTTCCCCGACTTGTCCCTCGAGAAATAGAGCACCGTCGTCGTGCCCTCTGATGAAATACTGATCGGTACAGTGTAGACACTCCATGTGGCGCCGTTATCGAGAGAGTATTTCGTTTCCTGTACACCACTGCCGTTTTCATTGTCGGTAGCCGTGAGCGTGAGCGTCACGCCACTCGTATACCAATGATTCGCTCCTTCCGTTCCAGTTACCATAATATGCGTAGTCGGTGGGACGGTATCGCTCACATCGAGGAGCACGGTACCACCAGGGACCGGGGCGAGCTCGTGATCGACACCACCATCACCATCAAAGTCGATCGCGAGCGGAGCAGCGTGTGCGATCGTCCCATCGGGAAAATCCATGGCCACCTTCGTCGCTGTCGTACTCGGGATGCCTGCGAATGTCGTCGTATCGATGACGCTATTCTGATCCACCTCCTGTACTTCCAGCGTGAATGACCCGTTCGACTCTCCGTCGAGCATGAGTGTCGGATGCACCGATGCGGGGATGGAGATGTACTGCACCTCACCGAAATGTCGATAGCGGGCGCCCGGAATATCCGAAGCGGTCAAGCTCGTCTCACGACCCTCGCTATCGCGAAGAGAGAGCGCAAGTGGTGAATGGAGATAATAACGGAGGCGCTTCTCAGAATTCGTCGACGGCCGTGAATCGGAAATAAACGATGGGAGAGCCGAAGAGAGTTTCGTGATGATACCATCCCTGATAAAATCACAGAGTTGCGGGACTTCAAGAATGTCTGCATGCTTTGCATTTCTAATGAGAGGAATATTATACTTTCCCAAATCCACCCAATACCGTTTCACATTTGGTGCGCTCATCGCCAGTGCGCTCGGCGCCACGACGGTACCATCGCCATCTACCATGCCATCCGGCGTATACAAGAGTGCGTGTGCATACTCATCACACTCGCCGATCTCTGTCGCCGCTCTGCAGGATGTACCCGTCCAGTACCGGATCGTGCCGAGTGTCTCCTCCCCGAATCCTGCGATCTGATACACGGCGATCGATTCCGGTACCGTCATCTCATCGAGCTGTTCATGCGTATCCTTTCCATACGAGAGAAGCTTCGTATTGACCATACTCGGTGAAACCACATCATCAGAATCGGCAGAAACTTTTCTCTCATCATTCTTGAGGAACGCATTTAACTCAGAGGCATCACCGATTTCACGACCATATTTCTCGACAAATGTATTCGTCAGTGCGCCTCCATCGAAAGTAATCGGTGGAGTTTCAATCCCACTCCCCTCGCCTCTGAAATATGCGCCCGATGGGAGGAGATGATACGCACCCGGCATATTATTCGCCAGCGTCCGCGATCCCTTGATGGAAAGTATCGACGACAGCCAATCGAAAGGAAGCCCCTGATCATAGCCATGCAGGAGTGCGCCGATTGCTTGTGGTGTGCCGAGCTGTGGTACTGCCACCAGAACAACCGTATCGATCAGTCTGGTCGCCTCCGTATCGCCCAATTTTCGAATCAGTGCCTTGGCAAGCAATCCTCCATTGGAGTGTGCGATAATCGTCACTTTGCCTGATTTGGAATTGCTCGCGAGCTTTTCCAGCTCCTGTATGATATACGGCTGAGGCACGGATCCAATATACGAGATATCACCACCCGTTTCCTCGCCACCATTCAAGATGTCATCGAGAGAGAGCCTCCAATCATATGGTACCGCCTTCCAATCATTGATGAGATGATCCGCATCTTTCATCTTGTCCATTTCTTCGATGAAAGATTTGTAGATATTCCCCTGTCCTATGGGCAAGACATTTTTCTCATCGAGTATATCTCTCGTATAGATGCTACCATCTCGGCTTTTGCCATTCTCATCGAGCGCCAGTTTCTCGACATCCGCCTCGCGATTCGGTTCCCACAACTGATTTTCCGTTCCGAGTACGCCATCCTTATAGAGCCGGCTCGACTCGAGTCCCGAGAGGAACATCACATTCGAAAAGCAGTTCTCGGTACAGGTGGCGGAGTGTTTGGCAGTGCTCCATCCATCGAGGTTGAAGGTGCCGATCAATTTCTCCCCATGACCACTCGGATTCGATGGCGTCTCCGGTCCGCTCGCATCGCCGTACCAGTTATTCCGGAGGAGTACCCGACCGGAGAAATCAGTAGCTCCGTCAGAGTCGATCGTCGAGATGACCGCCATACCTTCGGTATTCCCCTCGAAATTCGAATCCGTGATGGAGAGCTGATCATACCAGTCCTGATCGTCATTAAAAGCGAGCTTGGCTTCGATATCGGCCGTATGATTCCCCTGAAACGACGCATGCTCTATCTGCACTCTCCCTGAAGAAAATTTCAACGCAGGATTGGAGAGCCATCCTCCGGCGGCCAAGGCTCTCTCCAGGAAAAAATTGCGTACAGGATTCGCCTCAGAGACACTCCAGGGGCAATGCGGAGCCTCATACCACTCATGGGTTCCCATCCCCTCGAAAGTCACATACCGGAAAAGGGAAGGGATACTTTCTTCATCCGTCCAGTTCAGAGCAAACTCGATCATTCCCATTTCAGGTTGGTAGTAGCATTCCTTGTCATAGGGGGCATAATCTGCGGGGACACGGGAATAGTCCGGCGTCTGTTTCGTGAAATGAATCGGCTCCGTCTCTGTCCCGAGAGCGACGATTCGCCCACTGTAGACCCAGAGCCGACCAACCTCTACCTGTGTGCCCGGTTCAATCGTGAGTACCGCATCATTTACGATGACCACTGGCTTCGGAATATCGGTACGCGTGATATGCCCGCTCCAGGTCGTATCATGGTCGATGACGGTGTAGTTCGTATAATCATACCAGCCAGTCGAATCACCCTCGTCGGCAGAGACGACATGAGCTAGGGTCAATCCAAGAATCGCAAAAGCGCATAAAAAAACTCGCATGATTATTTCCTTCTGCCTCATAAGAAGTCGAAAACAATTATTATTTTCCTCAACTCTATCATACAACGACACCAAAAAAAATGCTTCGCTCATAAAATGCTTGACACAACGAATTATTTTGCTATACTATCATTACTTACGGCTTCGGCCTCCGAGGACTCACCCATGCGGGTGAGTCCGATTTTTTTAGAACAAACTTTTCAGAGCACTCAACACCTTTTTAAAGTCACCAACATCCACCATTCCTATCTTCCTCAGCATTCTCTTTTTGCTAAAAAGCCGAAGCTGTGAAGTATTGGCAAATGACATCCCCTTCTCATGACAGACTGGTACGGCATAGCGATGTCCTTTATCTTTCGATGTCAATGGAATACCCAGAAATCCGTCCTGACTGAAGATTCTCACCACCAAAATTGGCCTCTCGAAATTCTCATTCTTTCCATCAATTTCTGAACCTACATTTACCCCGACCGAACACCACCACACCTCCCGCAGAGACACATATAAGTTTCCCCCTGTAGTACACCGATCTGTTTTCTTTTTCTTCTCATTCCACTTATCAAACTCCTTTCTATACTTCGCCATATTTTTTTGTTTACATAACTTACACTACAATATATACATATTCTAATACCACTCTGCCAAACCGTCAAACATGGCTTTCGACAGTGAAAAAACAGCCCCGATGCACATCGTGGCTGCTTGTTATCTGAGGCTCTATGTAGCCGAGAAAGTCACTTGGAGGTCGAACCTCCAAGTGACATATCACGGATGGAGTACTGACAGCCGCAATAATTCTGACGATAGATACCGCGCTCTTTTACCATGGCACGGGCGATAGATTCACGACCTTTTTTCTTCCAGTCTTCGGCGAAGAATGTTATGCCATTCCTCTTCGCGACCGCCTCGCCGATGGGGAAGATCACCTTGGAACTCTTGCGACTTCCCATGGTGAGGGTCGTGCCGAAGAGTCCGAATCCCCGCTCCTTCGCTTCCCGCGCGGTGTGACCGAGGCGCATGCCGATGCAGGTATAACAGCGCTTCCCCTGCTCGGGCTCGCCCTCCAATCCATTCACTCGTTCGTTCCAACTCTCAGGGAGATAGTCCTGATCGATCATGGGGACAGACCATTCCTCACACACGCGCACCACTTCTTTCTTCCGGAGGAGATACTCCGCTTCCGGAAAGATATTGGGATTATAAAACAGCACCGAGAGGTCATAGGCCGCCCGGAGCTCGTCGATCACCGCGATACCGCACGGCGCACAGCAGGTATGGAGGAGGAATTTTTCAGACATACTGAAAAAATTTCTAATTACCAATTTCTAATTTCTAATCCCTGCCTGTCGGCAGACAGGAATTCTGAACACCAGATCCCGGGTCCCTCCGACGGCGGACAGGCAAGCCCGGGATGACAAAACAAAGCGAGAGATTATTTCAAAGATTTCAGATCGTGAAGGATGATCATCGCATGGTCATCGGGCTTCACATCCTCGTAGACTTTGGCGATGATACCGTTCGGATCGATGAGAAACGAGGTGCGGAAAATACCCTCGTATTCGCGCCCCATGAATTTCTTTTTCCCCCAGACACCATAGCGTTCGACGACTTTCTTCTCCTCATCGGCAAGGAGCGGAAACGGGAGCGTGTATTTCTCGGCGAATTTCCGGTGACTCTTCACGGAATCCATGGAGATGCCGAAGACGACGATACCTTCCTTCCGGAGCTCCGCATATCCATCACGGAAACTGCAGGCTTCTTTCGTACAGCCAGGGGTATCATCCTTAGGATAGAAATAGAGGATAACCCACTCGCCGAGATGCGCGGCGAGCGATTGCTCTATCCCGTCTTGATCCGGGAGAACGAAGAGTGGCGCAGATTTTCCTGGTTGTGGAATCATAAGTATCTGTATTATAATTTCGAATTTTTAACAGCGGACTCCGCCAGCTGGCGGATCAAAAAGCGGAACGATCGCTCTAAAAATTTTCCTTCAAGGTTCAACATATGCTAAAAGCCTTCGTAGCTCCGCATCGCGAGCTGACTCTCGGTATGCTTGATGAATTCGAGCACGACGGAGACGACGATGAGGATGCTCACCCCGCCGATCTTCATCGCCTGGACATGAGTGAATCCCTGGACGATATACGGGAGCACGGCAACAATACCGAGAAATACCGATCCCGCGAGCGTGATGCGCATAATGATGTAGTGGAGATACTCGGCAGTCGCCTGTCCCGGACGGATGCCAGGGACATAGCCGCCCTGTTTCTGCAGATTCTCGGAGATCTTGTACGGATCGAACACGACGGTCGTGTAGAAATAGGTGAAGAGGATGACGAGGACGAAGAAAAGCGACCCATACACGAGCTGATCCTGCAGGAACGCGCTTATTTTGATCGCGATATCGGCGACCCTCTGCCCCTGATAGGTCTGCGCGACGAAACTCGCCACCATGGTCGGGATGAGGATGATGGATACCGCGAAGATGATCGGGATCACGCCCGCCTGATTCACCTTGAGCGGAAGATGGGAGGCGGTTCCTCCGTACACCTGGCTCCCCCGCACGCGCTTGGCATACGAGACCGGGATGATGCGCTGTCCCTCATTCACGAGGATGACGCCCCCGATCGTGATCGCACCGACAAGGAAGAAGAGGATATAGGAGAAAAATTGCGACGGATCCCAGGTCGAGGCGAGACGGGAGACGCTCGTCGGAAGCGCCGCGACGATGCCCGCGAAGATCATCATCGAGACGCCGTTCCCCAATCCCTTCTCCGTGATGAGCTCACCGAGCCACATGAGGAAAATCGATCCGGCCGTCGCGGTGATGATGATGACCGCGGTAGAAAACGGTGTGAGATCGGTGAAGACCTGCTGGGACTTGAGGAGAGAAATCATACCAAACCCCTGGATACCCGCAAGCGGTACCGTAAGCCACCTTGTCCAGAAATTGAATTTCTGTCGGCCTGCCTCACCTTCTTCCTTGTACAGCCGCTCAAGCGACGGGACGATGGTCGTCATGAGTTGCATGATGATGGAGGCGGTGATATAGGGTCCCACGCCGAGGAGCACGATGGAGATATTCTGCAAACCTCCGCCCGAAAAGACATTGAGGAGCGAGAGGAGCTGGTTCCCGTCGAAAAGCTGTTTCAACTGCAATGCATCGACGCCCGGAAGCGGGATATTGGCGACCAATCGGTACACCACGAGAATGCCGAGGATGAACAGCGCCTTCTTGCGCAGGTCCGGTTGATTCGCAATGGCGGAAAAAATATCTTTGATGGACATAGGGGGTAAAAAAAATTTCTAATTTCTAATTTTTCCCGCCTCAGCGGGACCCCGCCAAGGCGGTGGCGAATCAGTTTCCAATGACTCAATTCAAAAATTACAGGTATGATTTCAATTTTCGTAAAAACAACGGTCGATTTCATTTCAGCGGACACACCGCCCGCAGGCGGAGTGACCGTTGAAATGAAGCATCGCATACATCTATCATAGCAGAAAAAAGGCGGGGAGTTACTCCGCCACCTTTCCCCCCTGCTTCTCGATCATTTCCTTGGCACCGGCAGAGCAAGCGATTCCCTTCGAGAGGAGGAGCGCTTTGGTGAGAGTCCCCGTAGCGACGACTTTCACTCCCGCCCGTTTCGCGTTCTTCGTCACGGCGCGCTTCACGAGGAGCGCTTCCACCGTCACGGTCGCTCCGGTCGCGAAGTGTTTCTCGAGGAGGGCGAGCGTCACCGTCGCCTTCTTCACGACCGGCGATTTGAAACCGCGAACCTTCTTCAATCGCTCAGTCAGAGTCGAGCGACCACCCTCGAACAGGGGATCCTTCTTCTTTCCATGAGCACCCTGTCCCTTGGTACCACGACCAGAAGTCGTCCCGCGCTTACCGCCACGGCCGATCTTCTTCGATTTTTTTCGAGTCGGATTCTTCAATTCATGTGCTTGCATAGGGTTGTCTTCAAAAGAAGATTATTTTTCGGATACGATGGCATCGGTCTTCATATCCGCCGGAAGAGTGATATCGATGATCGGCGCCACAGCGTCGACGACAGGAATCGCCACCGCCTTCGCGCGAGGCAGTTGTCGGAGCGCTTCCACCGTCACGCGCGCCACATTGAGCGCATTCGATGCGCCGAGCGATTTCGAAACGACATCCCGAACACCGAGCAGATCGACGACCGCACGGACCGCGCCACCGGCGATGAGTCCGCGACCTTCGGAGGCGGGCTTCAGGAGAACGCGCGCAGATCCGAGTTTGGCAGTGACATCGTGCGCGATAGTTCCTCCGGTCAAAGCGATTTCCACCATGTTCTTCTTCGCCTCTCCATACGCCTTCTGAATGGCGATCGAGACATCGGCACCCTTCGCGACGCCAACGCCCACCTTGCCCCGGCGATTCCCGATGACGAGCGTCGCGCGGAAACGGAAACGGCGACCGCCTTTCACCACACGGGTCACGCGCGCCAAATTGAGGAGCTTCTGATCGAACTCCGGCTTCTCTCTCCGCGCACCGCCTTTTCTTCCTTGCTGTTTCGCCATAATGGTTTCGTAATGTTGAAAAAAATTTTACAATGCGAGCCCGGCCTCGCGAGCGCCATCGGCAAGCGCCTTCACCTTGCCATGATACCGATACCCCGCCCGATCGAAAACGACGGCCTTAATACCGATCGCGAGACACCTTGCGGCGAGTGCTTTGCCGACGGTAGCCGCACCCAGGACCGTATTTCTCTCCTTCAGCATCGTGGTACTGCAGGAGGCCAAGGTCTTCCCTGCGAGATCATCGATAATCTGTGCCGAGAAAGCGGTGTTGCTCCGAAAAACCGAGAGCCTCGGAATCGCCTTGGTACCCGAAATCTTCGCGCGGATGCGGCGCTTTCTCATGGCTCTCAGCAATTGTGTCGATGGTTTTCGTATCATACCCTTTTCCTTATATAAATACCTAGGCGGAAGCCTTCTTACCTTCCTTTCGTCTCACGATTTCACCGACATACTTGAAGCCCTTCCCCTTATACGGTTCCACTGGCTTCAGGTCACGGATCTCCGCGGCGAACTGCCCCACTTTCTGCCGATCGATACCGGAAATCGTGAGGATATTCCCCTCAATCTTCGCCTCGATGCCATCGGGAATGGTCATGACCACCGGATGAGAGAATCCCAAAGCGAGATTGATTTTCTTCCCCGCGACCGACATACGGAAACCGACGCCGTTCAATTCGAGCTGTTTCTGGAAACCCTTGGTCGTCCCTTCAATCATGTTCGAGATCATCTTCGCCGTCGTTCCCCACAAGGCGGAAGCGAGCTTCCCCTGCCCCGCTTTTGCAACGAGCACTTCTTTCTCGGCGAGCGTCACCCTCACCTCATCGCGATGCGAGAAAGAGAGCGTCCCCTTCGGACCCTTTACGGTGATGATATTCGCTTGGAGGGACACCTCGGCACCGTCCGCGATAGTCACTGGTTTTTTTCCAATTCTTGACATACGATATGCTCTCAGTTTACTCCCTATTTACCACACTTCGCAGATAAGCTCGCCTCCAAGGCCCTGACGATACGCGTTGACACCGCTCATCACACCCTTGGAAGTCGATACGACTGCGAGTCCGAATCCGTTTTTCACTTTCTTAATCTCGCCCTTCTTCACATACACGCGACGACCTTCCTTGCTCACGCGGCGGATTTCATGGATAGCGGGATCCTTCCGGACGGGCGATACCAGGATATATTTGAGCCACACGATCAGATTTTCCTTGTTATGGTCGAGCGATTCCTTTTCGGATCGGAGA
>CAYOIM010000011.1:17401-21776 GCA_964404075.1 uncultured Bdellovibrionales bacterium
CCACACGATCAGATTTTCCTTGTTATGGTCGAGCGATTCCTTTTCGGATCGGAGAATAAACCCTTCCTTTTCGAGGATACGGGCGATTTCATGCTTCAGCTTCGAGGCAGGCATCGACACCTTGTCGCGGCCAGCTCGTTGGGCATTTCTCACTCTCGTCAACATGTCTGCGATTGGGTCTAACATAATATATCAGGATTGGGCTGACGGAGTATCGCTCCGAAGCGACTTCCGCCAACATGCTTTATTACTACCATGATGCCTTCTTCACCCCCGGAATCTCGCCCTTCGAGGCGAGCTCTCGGAAACAAATGCGGCAGAGATCGAATTTTCTCATATACCCCCGCTTCCGACCGCACTTCCAGCACCGGTGAACGATCCGGGAGCTAAACTTCGGCGTCTTCAGGGACCTTGCCATTGTCGATGTTTTTGCCATACAAGCTGTCAGTTAAATGAGTTTTCTTTGTCATCCTTCCGGATCGGAACGCCGATCTTCCGGAAGAGTACCAACGCCTCTTCTCTCGTTTTCGCCGTACTCACGATCGTGATCTGGAGACCGAATATCGCCTGCACTTTCTCCTGGACGATTTCCGGGAAGATAATATGCTCCCGAAGACCGATATTGCAGTTCCCTCCCTGATCGACGATACTCGTTTTCAATCCCTGGAAATCCCGGATACGGGGAAGCGTCGCGTTGATGAGCCGGTCGAGGAATTGCCACATGCGTCTCCCGCGGATCGTCACCTTCACGCCGACCTCCTGACCTTCACGCAGTTTGAAACCGGCGATGGATTTCTTCGACTTGGTCTGTACGGGCTTCTGTCCGGTGACCAGCATGATGGTTTCGAGGATCTCATCAACCTTCTTCCCGTCCTTCAGGAATTTACCGGTACCGACATTCACGATGACTTTCTCAATCGTCGGGACAGCCATAGCATTGCCATACTTGAATTCCTTCCGGAGTTCAGGCACCGCCTCTTTCTGATATTTCGTTCGGGTAAATCCTTGTTTCATAGGCTCTTCAGATCAAAATCATCAATACGGCGGCTCCCTACGCGATTATCTTTCCGGATCGTTTCGCGAAACGGACCTTTTCGCCCCCTTCGATACGGTATCCCACACGGGTCGGCTTATTCGTCTCCGGATCAAGGAACATCACATTCGATATATGGATCGATGCTTCCATCTCCACACGCTCACCCTTCTCGCCTTCACGACGAGCCTTGCGATGTCGCTTGACGATATTCGCACCGGAGACGAGTACCCGCTTTGAAGCAGGCAGAACCGAGAGGACTTTCCCCCGCTTCCCCTTATCCTTGCCGGCAATTATCTCCACCTGATCTCCTGTGCGAATTTTCATATACTTGAACTTACAACTGACGACGAATGTTTTATTCTTTTTTTCTGTAGTGAGTCGTGAGTCGTTTGTCATCCGTTATTTTCTTACAATACTTCCGGTGCGAGCGATGCGATCTTCGCGAATCCCTTCTCGCGGACCTCTCTCGCTATGGGTCCGAAGATGCGGGTTCCCTTCGGCTCCTTTCCTTCGACGATCACGGCGGCATTCTCATCAAATCTGATATAGGTATTGTCCTTCCGGCGGTATTCGTTCCGCTGACGGACGATGACGGCACGCACCTTGTCACCCTTCTTCACCGCACCGCGCGGCTCCGACTGCTTCACCGACGCGACGATGATATCGCCGAGAGCGGCATACCGGCGACGGGTCCCACCGAGTATCTTAAAACACTTGATGATCTTCGCACCACTGTTATCGGCGACTTTCAATACGGATTCGGCCTGGATCATATGCTTATGCCTTCTTGATGATTTCTGATAATCGGTATTTCTTGGTCTTGCTCACCGGTCGACAGGATTCGAATGTGACGACATCGTTTGTCTTCGCCGCATTTTCCGAATCATGCACATGATACTTCTTCGTAAAGCGGTACTGCTTCCCATAGAGCGGATGCGTCTTCAGCGTCTCTACGGTGACGACGATCGTCTTGTCCATGACGGAACTCACCACCGTCCCCTTCCACCTTGGAGAAGACTTGGCGATCGGCGACACGATTTTTTTTGATTCGACTGGTTTCATAATATGGATTCAATAGCCCTCTTACGCTGATGCTCCTTCCGGTATCATCCCCTCTTCGCGATCCCGCTCGGAAAGAATGGTCCGTATCCTCGCGATATCCCGCCGCAAGGTCCGGTACCCACGGTGTTTCTTCTCCTCATGTGCCATGAGACGGAACCGGAGCTCGCAAAGCGAATCTTCCCTCATGGAAAGCTCCTTCCCAAGTTCTCCTGTATTTTTTTCCCGCCATTCGCTTGCCTTCATAATCGTTTTCTTATTCTCTAACCTTTCTCTAATCCAATATCTGGTATCTCCTCTTAGTGCCGTTCGACGAACTTCGTCTTCACCGCCAGCTTGTGCGAAGCGAGCCGCATCGCCTCCGTCGCCTGCGCTTTCGTCACCCCATCAAGCTCGAACAGGACTTTCCCAGCGGCGATCTTCGCGACAAAATGATCGACGCTTCCCTTCCCCTTTCCCATCGGCGTCTGCTCGCCCTTCTTCGTCACTGGCATATCAGGGAAAATCCTGATCCACACCTTGCCTCCCCGCTGGATATATCGGGTCATCGCCCGCCGTGCCGCTTCGATCTGACGGGCGGAAATGATGCCGGCCTCCATCGCCTTCAGTCCAAAACTTCCGAACGAGACGGCAATACCACGGGTGGCGGGACCTTTCGGCATCCCACCCCTCTGGTGCTTCCGGTGTTTTACTTTTCGTGGCATGAGCATACGCGTATCGACTCATTTGTTCTCAGTTATTTCGCTTCCATCGCAAGAGCTTGTTTCTTTTCCTTGATGGCAAATTTTTCTCCCTTATACACCCAGACCTTCACGCCGATGACTCCATAGGTCGTACTGGCATTGTATCGCGCGAAATCGATATCCGCGCGCAAGGTATGGAGGGGGATCTTCCCCTGTGCCTGCCATTCGCGGCGGGACATTTCCGCTCCGCCGAGGCGACCCGACACTTCGATCTTCACCCCTTCGACCGCCTGATTCGCGCGCACCTGTTCGATCATGGTCTTCAGGATCCTCCGGAAGGGCAACCGCTTCTCCAACTGCTCGGCAACTTGCTGAGCGATGAGCATCGCGCTCTCTTCGAATCGCTTCACTTCTTCAACGCTCACCTTGAGATCGAACTTCCGCCCGGGGAAGAATCGATGCCGGATCACGCGGGTCAGGTCTTCGATGCCGGTACCGCCGCGACCGATGAGCACGCCCGGTCTCAAGGTGAGAATGGCGAGTCGCATGACTCCTTCCGATCGTTCGATGAGCACATCGGCGATCGCCGCCGCCTTCCACTTCTTGAAGACGAACTCACGGATCTCGACATCCTCACGGAGGTTTCTCTGATATTCCTTTTTCCCGCCGAACCAGCGCGATTTCCATTCAGTGACGATACCGAGTCGCAGTCCGGTGGCGTTGTATTTGTGACCCATAGGATCTTCTTTCTCAGCGGATAATTTATGATACCTTCTTCCGGGCGACCGACTCCTCGTTCTTCTCTTTCGGAATCTTCGTGAAAGCGGCTTTTCTGTTCTCCGCGCCTTTCTCAGCCTTTGCAACCTTTTTCACCGGCTTCTCGACGACCGCTCCACCCTCTTCCCGATTTTCGAGTACGAGGAATATCTTCGAGCTCCGTCTGATGATGGCACCGGCGCGTCCGAACGCCTTCGGTTTCCATCGCTTGAGCTTCGCCCCTTCCCCCACCTCCGCCGTCTTCACGAACAAGGTCTTCCGATCAAGTCCGAAATTATTTTCGGCATTCGCGATAGCACTCTTCATGAGAGTGAGCATCGGGAGAGATGTCCGCTTGGTCTGCTTCGCGAGCTCAACGAGCGCGACATCAACCGACATCCCGATGACAGATCCGACCACGAGGCGGCTCTTCCTGGGAGCGATACGGAGATTTTTGAGGGTTGCTTCCACTTTCATACATGCGTTCTTCTCGGTAATTATCGAGTATGCTTCTTTATTTCTTCGCCGGTGCCGAGACCTTGGCGGCCTTCGCGGCATCAAGCTCTCTCTGCTTGGCGGCGATTTCTATTTCCTTCTGCATCTTTCCCCCATGACGGACGAATTTCCGCGTCGGAGAGAATTCCCCCAGTCGATGGCCGACCATCTCTTCTGTCGTGAACACCGTGATGAAATCCTTCCCATTGTGAACGGCAAAAGTGAATCCTACCATTTCCGGGGAGATGACACAAGCCCGGGACCAAGTTTTGATGGACCCCTTATCTCCCGGCTTCCGACCCGCGAGCTTCGCGAGCACCCGGGGATCGACATATGGTCCTTTCTT
>CAYOIM010000011.1:21876-23169 GCA_964404075.1 uncultured Bdellovibrionales bacterium
GGCTTCCCCCATGGGGTCTTCGGATGCATACCGATCGGTTGCCGTCCTTCACCGCCACCGTGCGGGTGATCCACCGGATTCATGGCCGAGCCACGGACGGTCGGACGGCGACCGAGCCACCTCGCGCGACCGGCCTTGCCGATCCGTTCGGCTGAGTGTTCGAAATTGCTCACCTGACCGATCGTCGCGGAACATTCCATATTCACGAGTCGCACTTCGCTCGAAGCGAGTTTGAGCTGTGCATACTTGCCCTCGGCGGCCATGATCGTCGCACCACTCCCGGCACTGCGGACCATCTGCCCCCCCTTGCCGATCTTAATTTCGATATTGGAGATGACCGTCCCGACCGGAATGTTCTTCAATGGGAGGCGATTCCCCACCTCGATCGGAGCATTCGGACCGGAGAGGATCACCTGACCAACCTTCATCCCTTCGGTCGCGAGCACATACCGCTTCTCCCCGTCGACATAATGGATGAGCGCGATGAGCGCGGAACGGTTCGGATCCTTTTCGATCGCGGCGATCCTCCCTGGAACATCGAATTTGTCCATCTTGAAATCCACCAACCGATACCTCCGCTTGTGCCCACCACCCTTGTGACGGACAGAAATCTTCCCATGCGAACGACCACTCTTCTTGTTGAGCGGTGCGAGGAGAGATTTCTCCGGCTTGCGATCGGTCAGCATGTCTGGCTTCACGATGGACATGTTGCGACGAGCCGCATTATTTTTCCGATAGATTTTGATTGCCATATAGGATCTTTACTCTTTCGTTATGCCGCTGATCCGGACTTGAACATTTCGATGGTCTCGCCCTTCCTCAGTTTCACGATCGCCTTCTTCACCTTCGCCTGCATGCCGATCGTCCGTCCGAACGCGCGCTTGCGCGAGGGAACCGTGATGGTATGGACCGCCTCGACATGGACGCCGTAGACTTCTTCCACCGATCGCTTCACCTCGCCCTTCGTCGCCTGAAGGCCGATACGGAAAGTATATTCCCCCCGCTCGGAAAGCACGAAGGACTTCTCCGTGATACGAGGCGCAAGCAATACCTTGTTCGCCAAGGCGCTCCCAAAAGCAGTCTTCTCCCGGAGTTTATCTTTCACTTCATTTTTCTTCTCAAAAATCGCCATAATCGTGTATCAATTTATTCCATCCCTGGGGCGGAAGGAGCTTTCGACGAAGCTTCTGATTTTTTCGTCGCATCTGCCTCGGTCCATTCCTTGAAACGCGTTTCCAACTCGGCGATACCCTCCCGCGACATCACGATATACTGCGCATTGAGGAGATCGTA
>CAYOIM010000011.1:23269-26194 GCA_964404075.1 uncultured Bdellovibrionales bacterium
ACTCGGCGATACCCTCCCGCGACATCACGATATACTGCGCATTGAGGAGATCGTACACGCTGAGATTCACGGCAGGCGTATCCACCACGCGGTCGAGGTTGCGAGCCGCCAGGCGGGATCCCGATTCGCGATAGGAAAATGCCATCACCACACTCTTCCCCATGCAACCGAAAGCCGAGAGTGCCTGACTGTAGAACTTCGTCTTCTGTTCCTTCAAGATAAGCGAATCGACGACGACGAGCAGACCGCGACGCACCTTCTCCGAAAGGACGATGAGCGCCGCCTTCTGACGCATCTTTCGATTCACCTTGGTCGAGAAGTTGCGATCATTGCGTGGTCCATGCACCACACCACCTTTTTTCCAGAGCGGTGTCCGACGGGAACCCACGCGGGCGCGACCGGTTCCCTTCTGATTCCATGGCTTCATGCCCGATCCACGACGATCGCCGCGATTCTTCGTATGGGCGATCGGCTCACGGAGATTGTTCGAGAGCGATACGAATACCTGGTGCACGAGCGCGTCATTCATCGGCATATCGAAGAGAGTCGGGTTGAGTTCAATCGCTCCAACTTCCTTTCCTTCCAGATTTTTGACAGTTGCCTTCACCATATCCTTTCAATTACTGGCATTTCACACAGACGATCCGTCCGACCACGCCCGGTACCGCGCCGCGGACACCGATGAGTCCCTTCTCCGTATCGACGAGCACCACCTGCAGGTTCAGCACGGTGAAATTCTCACCACCCATGCGACCGGCCATCCGCTTTCCCTTGAACACATGCTGGGGATCCGTCGCGCCGATAGATCCCGCCTTGCGGAGATCGTGTTTCCTGCCGTGCGTCGTCGGAGATCCCTTGAATCCGTGTCGCTTCACGACGCCCTGGAAGCCCTTCGCCTTAGTCACACCCGTCACATTGACGAGATCACCGACCGCGAACTGATCAACTGAAAGCATGGTTCCGACGGCTACTTCCGCCGCCGCATCAGAACGGAATTCCTTCCGTATATTTTTCTTCGCCGTTTTCTTCGTCTCGATCTGGATCGCGGCGTATCCGTCACGGCCCGCTTCACGGACGAGGGATACGGTATTCTCGACGCAATCGATGAGCGTCACATTCAAAGCACCGCGAGTTTCGTCATGGAGCGTCGTCATGCCCAATTTTTTTCCGATAATACATTTCATACGATCACTTCACCGATAAAACGAAAAGCTGGTCGCGAGCACCAGCCATTTGAGGAAGCAAAGCTCCTTTCCGGCTCGCTCAGTATCCTTCTTCCGCATCACCATCTGACCAAGGAAGAGGACTTTAACGAGTTTTCTTGATATTCTCAGACCGAAGTCGTGAGCCTGAGAATCTCTTTCTTTGAGTACAGTTCGAGGCGTAACCAAAGCGCGGAGTAAATCGTATCAGGGGCATACGATGTCGAGCACTGCAGGTTACAACGAAGAAATGTGCCAAAGAAAGAGATTCTCACCAACTACATTTTGATCTCGATGTCGACGCCTGCTGGGAGGTCGAGATTCGTCAACTGTTCGATCGTCTTCGGATTCGGATTCCAGATATCGATGAGACGCTTGTGAATGCGCATCTCGTACTGATCCCGAGAATTCTTGTGGACGAAGGTCGACCGATTGACGGTCATCCGGTGCATCTCGGTCGGGAGGGGCACGGGTCCCGTAATCACCGCGCCGGTCCGTTCAGCGGTCTCCACAATCTTCCGCGCCGACTGATCGATAACCTTGTGATCATACGCCTTGATCTTGATCCGGACACGGGTCGATTCTTTTTGTTCCGCTTTTTTCGTCGCCATTGCCGTTGCTTTGAAAATTACACTTCGACTGCATCATTTCGGAAAACGATCGTCTCGATGAGCACCTCTCACCGAGACTCGGTTCACCGAAAGGAATCATTTGATGATCTTGGTGCAGATACCAGCACCAACCGTACGACCGCCTTCGCGGATAGCGAAACGCATGCCTTCTTCCATGGCAACCGGGGAGAGCAATTTCACGATCGGGCGGAAAGTATCTCCCGGCATCACCATCTCAGTTCCTTCTGGAAGAGATACCTCGCCGGTCACATCCGTCGTACGGATATAGAACTGCGGCTTGTATCCCTTGAAGAATGGCGTATGTCGTCCGCCTTCCTCCTTTGACAGCACATACACTTCGCCTTCGAATTCCGTATGAGGCGTGATGGAGCCCGGCTTCGCCAAGACCTGACCACGCTCGACATCTTCCTTCTTGATACCACGGATGAGAAGTCCGGCGTTATCGCCGCACTCACCGCGGTTGAGGGATTTGTTGAACATCTCGATACCGGTCACCACCGTCTTCGCGGTCGGTCGGATACCGACGATTTCCACATCGTCATTGATATTGATGATACCGCGCTCGATGCGACCGGTCACTACCGTCCCGCGACCTTCGATAGAGAAGATGTCTTCGATCGGCATGAGAAATGGTTTGTCGAGATCCCGAACCGGCTGTGGAATCGCTTCATCGACGGCTTTCATGAGCTCCCAAATCGGAGCGGCATCAGCCTCATCGGCAGACTTCGCTTCGAGGGCCTTCAGCGCGGAGCCACGGACAATACGGGCATTGGCACCATCGAATTCATACTTGGTCAAGAGCTCACGGATTTCCTCTTCGACGAGATCGACGAGCTCCGCATCATCCACCATGTCCACCTTGTTCAGAAAAACGACGATAGCAGGTACTCCCACCTGACGGGCGAGGAGGATGTGCTCACGGGTCTGTGGCATCGGGCCATCGGTCGCGGAAACGACGAGGATGGCACCATCCATCTGAGCGGCACCGGTGATCATGTTCTTGATATAGTCGGCATGACCAGGACAGTCCACATGCGCGTAGTGACGAGCCTCGGTCTCATATTCGCAATGAGCGGTCGCGATGGTGATAC
>CAYOIM010000012.1:0-25516 GCA_964404075.1 uncultured Bdellovibrionales bacterium
CCTTGAACTTCTGGACGAAGGTCGTATCAATCGCATCCGGCACGAGGAGCGATCCTCCAAGTGAAATGATAATTCTTTTACTGTTCATAATTTACTTCGAAAAGTATGTGACGACATCCTCAATCTTCACTTCTTCCACATCATCATTCGTTCGTTTCTTCACTTCGACGACGCCGCGCTCGAGCGAGCGCTTCCCCAGAGTGATGCGATACGGCATCCCCATGAGATCCGCATCGGAAAATTTCTCTCCGGCGGACGCATCACGGTCATCAAAGAGCACCTCGATACCGGCTACGGTCAATGCTTCGTACAATTTCGAAGCGGCATCATCCGCACCCAGTGAGAGGAGGTGCACCCGAAACGGAGCGACCGACTCCGGCCACACCATCCCCTTGTCATCGGCGAATTTCTCCACGATGACACCCATCACGCGGGTGATACCGATACCGTAGGATGCGAGATAGATCGGCTGCTGCTTGCCTTCGGCATCCTTGAAAAAGATGCGCATCTTCTCACTCTTCTCGGTTCCGAATTTGAAGATATTCCCCACCTCCGCACTCGTTACCGGAGACAGTGTCGCTTTGTCGACATGGAGCTCCGTCGTCGCATCATCGAGCACCTCTTCATTCACGGCGACACTCCGATCGGCATTCACGAAGAGCGTATCCTCGCCCGCCTTACAGAGGGTCTGAAATTCATGGCTGAACTTCGTAAACGCCCCGCCGCTCGCGAAGGTGACGAATGTCTCATCACCGATACCGAGTCGATCGTAGATCTTCTTATACGCTTCTATCACTCGGTCATAGTACTGATCCATATCCTCCTTCGTCGCGTGGAGCGAATACATGTCCTTCATCACGAATTCACGCCCGCGCATGATACCGCTCTTCGCCCGGAGCTCGTTGCGGAGCTTGGTCTGGAATTGATACACGCTGACCGGGAGATCCTTGTAGCTCGAAACGAACTGCTCCATCATCTCCATGATGGCTTCCTCATGACTCCAGGCGAGTCCCAATTCTACACCATCCTGCAGTTTCGTCTTGAACCATACATCGACCGCCTCATCGCTCCACCGACCCGTCACCTCCCAAGTATCCCTCCTCTGCAAATTCGTCATGATGAGCTCCTGACCATCAATCGCATTCATCTCCTCACGGACAATCTGCTTGATGTTTTCGAGTACCCGAAGACCGAGCGGTGTATACGCATACACCCCCGCCATGACCTTGTACACGAAGCCGGCACGGATGAGGAGCTGTGCATTGAGGCTCACCTCGTCCTTCGGTGCCTCCCGCCTCGTCTTCGTGAACAATTGACTTTGCTTCATAATTTTCACCAGATTATTCTTTAATACTTTCCCTTATCTTACGCATATTTTCCCCTTTGGTCAAACGATTATGAAAAAATATTCCTCTCTAAAAATATGTTCATTTGGATAAAAAAAGGCCGGTGCGATATTCTCGCCCGGCCCCTACAACTTCTTCATGCGGCTCCTGTAGCTTGATCGAATGCTTTGCAAAGTAGCTCGGCGATATATTCGATCGGTAGCCGCGTCGGCTTCACATGCGGTGCCGTGAATCCTCCATTCAGGATCACCTGCGCCTTAGGGAACCAATGCCATCGCCCGTCCGATGACAACATTCCTTCCTTGGAAAGCTCACGGAAGTGCTTCTCGGTTATCGCACCGGAAGCTTTCTGCTCCTCCAAACGAAGCGTCCGAATGAACTTATCGAAACGCAGTCCATGTCGAGCACAATCCTGATTCAGCAGAATCTGCACCTGCCCCTTCGGATTCCGAATGATCGCAACGGCAGCACCCTTATATCGGATGTAATTTCCCATCTGATCATCAGCGGTCTCCGCATACACAACACGGAGCAGGATAGTCTGATCTTTCAGCTTTCCCCTCCTCCCGATCCTGACGAAAGACTTCACTGAGTTACGAGCCATGAGAGCCTCATACTCCACAGCGGTCACTTCCCTGAAACGGCGTTCTTGCTCTGTCAGGGCATCCGCGCCCATGGCGAGCCATTGAGCTGCCTTTGCCGGATCATCGGGATATTGCTCGGTCATGATCCTCGCGATGGTCTCGATCGACCAATCATCTCCCGAAGATCCTCCGCGGTAGACATCCACATACTTCGCATGGACGGCATCGAAGGTCCACTGCATGACTCTCTGATAGTCCACTTTTTGACGATGGAATACCTGGATGACATACGGGATATGATGTTTATCCTGTCCGCCCTTCATATCGTCATGCAAGGCGTAGTCGAGGATACCCCTCAGATACGGGTGCTCCCGTACACCGAGATCTTCGGCGACGAGCGTCGCACAGCAGTGATTGTCCTTCCGAACAATTCCCGCTGTCGGATCCGGATGTTCACAGAAGCGACCATTCCCCCAACCGAGAGGAATGTATCCATCCCGAAGAAGAATTTCTTCTCCGCTTTGCAACTCTTCCTGCTCATTGCGGACGCGATGTTCTGCACGCGAGGCTCCGGGATACTTCTGACCGACATGGTCGAAATGATACAAAATCCATGTCGCCAAGATCTCATCGAAATGCGGTGCGAAATGCATCACAAGCCCCTGGCACTGCCACCCCTCGGGAAGGGGCGCATATTGTGCTGATACCATCACCAACTCCTCTCCGAGCTTATTCAGCTCAAAAAAATGAAAAGGAAACCTCACGACTCCGGTTTTTAAGATGCTGTAGCCAAAAAAGCCCCTCCGATGAAGCAATTCAGCAACCGTACATTATAGCACAATTCTGTATTTTTTGCAATAGTCTGTGCTCGGCTCTCATAGGACACGAAAGAGATGAGGATTCCCCACTTCAGGCAATAAAAAAACCCACGACACCGTGATTCGTGGTTTTTCGAATTTTCTGAGAATCTTTAGAATTGTACGGGAAGCTTCTTTTCTTCCGTCCCACGGAGAACGGTCAATTCCGCCGAAGTTCCTTTTGAAATTTCACCAATAGCACGAGCGAGTGGATAATCGAGCGTGATTTCCTTGTCATTCACCTGCGTCACGATATCCCCAACGAGAAGACCTGCCTTCTCGGCCGGCGATCCGGAAAGGAGTGCGAGGCTCGTTTTCCCCGATGGAGAATAAATGAGCGCCCCCTCTTGCCGACGGGTCCCATGCATGAGCGCATAACTCTCCGTGAGCGACAAATAATAAGCGCCAAATATCGGCCGCGACGCGAAGCCGTCCCGCAAGGCGGTGTCGAGCGCGCTCCGCACAACATTGGACGGGATGACGAAATACTTTTTTTCATTATCAAAAGGAATGACCCCGAGGATGCCCGCCATCTCGCCATCCCACTGCACCACCGGTCCGCCGACATATTCGCCTGGGCTCCGGAGGTCGATAGAGAATACGCCCTCCCACTTCTCGCTCGAGGCGACCGTTTTCCCTGACAGACTGAATGTCCGATCCTTCTTCTCGAGAATACCGATGGAGAAACGATTCTGATTTTCCATCGATGCATTTCCGATGGCGACGAGCTTCTTCCCGACCCTCGCATCATCGGAGTTCGCGAAAGAAATCGCCGGGAGATTATCAGCCGGTATCCTGAGGAACACGAGGTTGGTCAGGGGATCCGATCCGATCAAGGTGGCATCGTACGACTGCCCGTTCCCGAGAAGGACGAGGTATTTCGAATCAGGAAAAGAGGTGGCATTCCGATAGGTCGCGATGACACCATCATTCGTCACGAGGACGCCGGTCGTCGCCGTATCCTCCGAAATCGCTCCGGTCCTCACGACTCTCGACGCCTCCCTTCTGATGATGATTTTGACCACAGCGGTCCCCGGCTGGGACACGACCTGTTCGACCGAATCATCCTCGCGGATCGTCACCTGCTCTGTCTTATTGATGATGGTGATATTTTCAGAGGCGTTCTTCACCCATGCCAAACGGGAGAACAGCCTCGATGCGGCCAATCGCGGCAAGAGTGAGTGCTCGAAGAAGACACCACCAAAACCGCCGATACAAAAAATAGCGATGAGGATCAGCCCAAACAAGAATACTTTTCGAAACATACTGAGAGGAAGGGATCATTTATCATCCTTCATTTCTACCACAAAAATTGATTCCTGGCAAGGTCACACCAGCATTCTCCAGGGTGAGCTCGAGAGGAGGAGCGCCGCCAAACCACAGAGGAGGAGCGTTCGCCACAAGAATTTTCGCTCAATGCATTGGCGGGAAGGGGGATGGAGGAGAGCATCCCAAACGAAGAAAAAGAGGATGAGGAGAAGCGCTGCCGTCGTCAGGTATCCAAACGGCCACATGCTCGTGACGAGCGATGCCTCGGTCATCACCAGAGAAAGAAACGCCGCGCACAGCAGACTGGCATTCTGTTTCTTTTTCACCAACACCCGGAGCATCTGATAGGTCACGAGGAATGTCGAGAGAGCCATGGTGATCATCAGCATCCATAATGGAATATCGAAATTGAGATACAGGCCGTAAGTAGCCGCATAAAACAGGAGCAACGAGGCCATTCCCCCCGCATGCAGAAAGGCGAGAGCGGTCTCATCAGTTGGGGCGAAACGAAGCCGGTACAAACCGAGGAGCAGTGAGTAGAAAGCGATAGCGGAGATGACGACAAAAATATGCTGATGCGTTCGACTATCGATGAGAAAGAGGAGCGTCGGCGTCGAAAGGGAGAAAAGAAGCGGGATGGGAATGCTCATCATCTTTCTCGTCGTCCGATACGCGGCAAACAACGCGATGACCGAGACAAAGATCAGCGAGAAGCCATAACTGCTCCAATCGGTCAGGTTCGGATTCAGGGTGAGGAGCTCCAAGGAAAGGAGATACCCCAGCGACCAGAAAAAAAGGGTGAGGTGGAAAAACATGGATCAGTGAACAGAGAGCAATGAACAGCTAACAATTTCAATAGAGAATAAGAGACACAAAACACGAGACATTTCAATCCTATCATAACCCGTTTCCTCAGGGAAAACAAAAAACAACGGCTTGTCCGCCTTGGGCGGGTTGGCCGCTGTTTTTTGAGACACTATTTCCTTTCCCCGAGGACGACCTTCATATCTTTCGTATCGCCCTTGTGCCACACTTTCAGAGTGACTACATCATTCGGCGAATACTGTGAAAGGAGGGAGACGAGCGAATGATCCGCATCGATCTGTACTCCATCGATTTCGAGGAGAATATCATTCTCCATGATACCCGCCTTGTCAGCCGGCGACCCCGGCATCACCGCGAAATCCCGTATCGTCTCGCCACGAGCGACGAGCACACCGAAGTCAAAGGGGAGATCCGCATCCTTTTTGAGCTGTTCATCGATCGGCACATACCGTACGCCGAGATAAGCGGTCGAGATCTTCCCAGTCTTCTTCACCTGATCGATCACCTTCTTCACCTGATTGATCGGAATGGCGAAACCGATATTTTCCGCTCCCTGTGCCATCGCCACATTGATACCGATGACTTCGCCAGAAATATTGAGCAACGGTCCGCCGGAATTGCCTGGATTGATGGCGGCATCCGTCTGAATGATACCGAGCAATTGTTCCGTATCGCCCCGACCGGAACCCGCGGTCAGCGTCCGCTTCAGCCCCGAAATGATACCCCGAGAAACCGAGTTCGCGAACTCGCCGAGAGGATTCCCGACCGCGAGCACCGTCTCCCCGACTTGGAGTGCGCCCGAATCCCCGAGTGGAAGCGCGGTGAACCCGGATCCTTCGATCCGAAGGAGCGCGATATCATTGGACGGATCCCGCGCCAGCACCGTTGCCGTATATTCCTTCTCCCCGACCAGCACCGTATAATCAGCCTGCGCATCGGCAACCACATGTTTGTTGGTCACTATCAATCCCTCTTCGGAAACGAAGAAACCTGATCCGCTCCCGATCTGTTGCTTCTGAGATCCGACGCCTCCATTTCTGTCGGGAGTCGGATCATTGAAAAAAAATGGGAAGCCTCCGAAAGGCGATTGAAAATTCCGGATCTTCGGGACATCCTTGGAAATGACGATGCTCACGACTCCCGGCATCGACTTCGCGATCGCGTCGACGATTGCCGAATCCGATTCGGTCACCACCCGTTGCTGTTCGGTGATCGTCTTCTTCTCGCCGGAAGACGGCAAACGCAATTTGCCATGCGAGAGGAGGAGTCCGAACAATCCCGCCACGATCAGTGCGCCGGAAAATCCGCCGACGATACCGCAAAGCACTCCCTTCCCCCGACACCGTCCACCTTGACACCCTCCTGCCTGACATGCTTTTGATTCCCCGGACTCGCCAAGGACGATAACCTCATCGTGTTCATTCATATCATTGTGTATTACCGGATTACAATGCGATCGGCGACCCCGAACACCCACACGCCTACCAAGAGGCAGGGAAAGGTCGATCCGAAGCACGAATAGACATTCTAATAAAAGAGAAAGGCGGGATCGCCGGTCTTGTTCAACAGTAGCTCTTTTTCGAAATCCCTCATGGATGCATCGCGAAATTCGAGTCGTGCCGTCTCCCTGTTCCAATCATACTCCGTATCGAAGACCCAGATATCCATATGCTTCATCTGCTCTGAGAGCCAATCGGAAAAAATCGGTTTCTTCACGAAAATCTGACTGAGCTGGTATCGTTTCACCCCACTTTCTTCTTTCACATCATCAACGCGCAATATGTGGAACCCCAACGGGCTCTCCACGACCGATCCGATGGCTCCGATACGCCCTTGCTCGACCGCCTTTCGCAATTCCGGGATGAGGTCGCCGAGCACGAACCATCCCAACTTCCCGCCATCCTCGGCCGTCCGACCATCAGAAAAGTTTCTCGCCACCTGATCGAAAGGGCTCCCCCGCGCCAATGCCGTTTCAGCCTCACCGATCTTCAGTTTCGCCCGATCGACGCCATCGCCTTCCTTTCCAAAGAGTCCGCGAAGTGCCTCCTCATAGAGGGCATTCCGCACAATCTTCTCCTTGAAATCATCGAGTGTCCAACCATAGAGCCGGGCGAGATTCTCCTCGGCGCTCCCGGTCGAACCGAATTCATCGAGCCTGCGTTTCACACTCTGATCCACCATCTCATCCGAAACGATACTGCCGCGACTCCGCGCGAGAGATTCGATCGCCCGATCTTCGATCATCTTGTTCACCAATTCCTTTTCGCGGACCTTCAATCGTTTCTTCCCGTCATCACTCGAGAAATCCACCCGCATACCAAGTTCCGAGAAATCCTGCGCCTCATAGAATCGCCGGATAGATCGGAGGTTCCCCGCTACTTCACGGAAAGAGATGGACTGACTCCTCTCCACCACGACGAGAGGAAGTGGCAAGACATCGCGCACGGCACGCGCCCATTCCCCGGGAACGGCATAGGTCACGATGAGCACAGCGGAACAGGCGAGAAATATCGCTCCCACACTGCCGAAGAGGAGCATTTTCCCATTGATTCGCTTTGCCTCGATCGTCTGTGTAGACATACTCCCTCTCAACGAAAAATTATTCCCAAAAAAGTCGCCACCACTTCCGGTGGTTCGGCACATCCTCACCATTATACCTCGACTCGACTGAAGACAACAGTGGGGCGCTCGCCGAAACATCCTCCCGACCGGGACGCACCACGACCACCTTCTCATCCTGTTTCCGATAATCCAACTTCTCCTTCGCCTCCCGCTCCTGAAACGCGTCGGAAGAAAAATAGGCGATCCGCTCCTTCAGAGAAAGCGTATCTGCGCGCATCTTCTCCGCCTCCATCTCCAGTCGGGAGATTTCCGATCCGATGGTCTTATCACGGACGCGTTCCTTCTGGGACAACACATACAGCCACCCCGAGAGAAGTAGGATGAGGAGGAGCACCAGTCGCAAAAAAAGAGACACCGGGTCTTTCATATCGGGACCACCGTAGTGATTCAATAAAACAACGGAGCGAGAAGAAAAAGCACCATCGAAACAGCCACCAGACAGGATATCACCATCCAGACAGCATAGATTTTCTTGTGTCGCCGTTTGAATTCCATATGCTCTCTCTCAAAAAATTATTCCCCATCGCGATGACTCTCTGCACCGCCCCCCTGAATATCTTGGATCATCGATCGGACGACCTGCAAGTCTACCGTCGGCCGAGTCCGCAATGTTTTCAATTTTCGTGGCTGCATATTCGTCACTTGGGAAAGCGTCATTGGCCGCTCCGAAGAGACGAAGGCGACCGATTCCACTTTTTTCTGAACCGGAGACGGGAGCGCCATCCGTCCGTCCGATTCCGAAGTCACGCGATTCTTGCGCTCCGCCGACTCGCGCACCTTGGCAGTCGCCCGCTGATAATCACGGAGACAATCCCGGCAAAAAGTCGGTCTCTGTCCATCTGGCTTGAAGGGTACCTCGATATCCGTACCGCAGGTATCACATATGGTCGGATACATCACCTTGACCGGCGCTCCTTCCCCCTCCTGAAGCGCGAGGGTCGTTTTCGAAACAGCACGAGCTTCCATCTGCCCTTCTACGGTCGATACAGGTGAAACAGGGATTCCTTCCCCAACAACATCCTGCCTTTTTTCTAATCGGGAGGACTCTTCGACGACAGAGGGAGGAGGATTCGTCGGTGCGGACTTCCGACTCGATGCCGCCCGCGGTGAAACGACAGACACTGCTGAAACCCTTCTCGGTGAAGCGCTCACACCCGAAGTCGCCGGCGATGCGACGGATGGTGTCGCCAGTGCCGCTGATGACTTGCCCGTTTCTGCCGTTTTCGTGGAAAGCGTCGGCCTGTTCTTCTCGAGGAGTGCCCTCTTTTCCTCTTCGGTCAGCATCCCGCTCCACCGACGGATCTTGTCTTCGACTTCGGCGCGACTGTTCGTATATCGTTCACGAGAAATACGGATGACCTTCTCCTCGTTATCCTCCGTACCCCTGATCGCGATCGGCGGGAGCGTCACGGCGCTGAAAGCATCTCCCGAGATACCATCGATCATGAGTTTGAGGTAAATGTGATACTTCGGAAGGTTGACGAGATCGTTCAGCATGAAAACCGGCTCGAATTCCTTCTCCAGAAATTCCGCATCCATCGCGCCCACGCGAAAAGCGACGAGCGTGCCCGCATTCCCGAAAATAGCATTGCGCACCTTCTCGTCGATCTGCTCCACATACTGATTCGCGAGAATAAGGTTGAGATGATACTTTCTCGCTTCAGAGAGAATATTGGCGAAAGACTCCGTCGCGAAATTCTGGAACTCATCGACATAGAGGTAGAAATCGTTCCGGGTCTCTTCGGGAATATCGACGCGCCCCATGGCGGCGAGTTGGATCTTCGTGATCATCATGGCGCCGAGGAGGGCGCTATTGTCCTCGCCTATGCGCCCTTTCGAGAGATTCATGATGAGAATCTTCCTGCTGTCCATGATTTCGCGAATATCAAAGGACGAGATGGTCTGACCGACGATATTGCGAATGAGCGAACTCGACAGAAATTGTCCCACTTTGTTCTGGATCGGAGAGATCACTTCCTGCAAAACGCGATCGTTCCATTTCGGAAACTCGTCCACCCAAAACGACCGGATCACGGGATCGGTGATCTTCTCCACCACGCGATCACGATAGGATTTGTCGACCAGGATACGCGTCACGCCAAGAAGCGTTGATCCAGGATATTCGAGGAGGGCGAGGATGGCATTGCGGAGGATATATTCGAGCCGCGGCCCCCAAGAATCCGCCCAGATTTTCTTAAACACACCGATGAGTCCCGAGGACACGAGGTGGCGATACTCTTCGCTCACCTTCTCCATCACATTGAAAGCAATGGGAAAATCCTGATCGGCCGGATTGAAGTAAATCACATCGTTGATACGATCGGCCGGAATCGCCTTGAGGAGCTTCTCGGCCGTATCCCCATGCGGATCGATATAAGCGACGCCATGACCCTTCTGGATGTCCTGGATGACGAGGTTCTCGAGGAGATTCGTCTTCCCCATGCCGGTTTTCCCGATAAGGTACATGTGACGACGGCGATCATCGGTCTTGATACCGAACGGCCGCTCCTGATTCCGAAAATTGGTTTTCGCGAAAAACGCGATTTCACTATAAGACATAGGCGAGAGGTGAGAAGAGAGAAGTAAGGAAAGTAAGGGATGAGACTGTTTCAGGATACCATACCGCAAAAATCACTCGATTGGAAGGTTGGCGGGCGCACTGCCCCGCTTGGCCGCTACCCAGGTGATGGTCGGCGTCATCACCGCCATATCCGGAAGATGGAACACCGTCGCCAACTCCGCGGTACTGAGATACATCGTATGCGCGCTATCGTCCCAGTCGCGATCACGATAATGGACATGCAAGAGCCGTTGCCGAAAACGGAGCCGTTCCTGCACGAACAGGTAGTTCGCCTGTGTTTTCGTCGTATCGATTGGCTTGAAGCTATTCAGATTCATGTCATTGAACTGCTTGATCCCACCGATAAAAGATGACACGAATGTCTTATCGAAACTCTCCCTCCGGCTAAGATAGAGAAAACGCATCTTCACCAGAAATTGTTGCTTCCCGATATTCTCCTGCACGGCCTTGAGCACTTCCTTCTCTCCCGGTGTGAGACGGAACTCCACGGGACCCAATTCCTTTTTCTCGGACTCCAGCCCCGTAAACTCGATCTCCTGTGCAAGCAGTCCCTTGTGAAGATTCGCTCCCACCTCGAAAAAATCATGCCCGATGCGCCGAAGCACGCCGATCTGCTCTTCTGGTGTTTTTCCGATAAGCGTATCGACAACCGTCTTCCCGAATTCTTCTACCCATGCTTTCTCCTGTCCGCGGGGACAGACGAGGTACTGCAACCAGAGATGCTGCCCCGGACCCGTCTGTGCCATCACCTCCGTGAGTCCCGCCAACGGATCGATCATCTTCCCCGTGATGTCCTCTTCGAAATGCTGGTATGTCCGGATCGGAAAGGCATGCGGCTTCGCAAATTCGAATTCGGTTCCCCAGATATCCCAATCCTTGTTCGGAATAGTCACTGGCAGAGCCGCCGTATAATCCGGCACCTCGATGACCTCCACATTCGGATACTGCGCATAAAAATGTGCCTCCACCAAATTGCGGTACTTGGTCTGAGTACGAATGTACAAATGGACAGTTCCCTCAGTACCGGCAAGCTCCAAACTAAAGTAATCCGGCAGGAATCCCTGTATATAAGTTTCGATCGGAGTCGGAGTCTTGATCACACCCGCGAGGCCAGCGAAAATCGACTCCATGAGTTTCGGGCTCTTCTCTAACTCCCTCGGAGGGATGATTTCGAGCAGTGTCCACTTCAAGCCAGAGATATACTTGCGACGGATATATTTCATCCACAGGATCTTGAAGAGAAAATAGAGGACGAAAGGAAAGACAAGAAACCACACATCCAGCATGGCTCCGAACATACCGACAACCGGTTGGAAAAATTCTCGTAAGATACTCATGTGGGAAAGAATTCCGGAAGGTTCTCCGAAACGATTTTACGATTAGGAAACCCCAACAACGCCTCGTCATATGGAGATTCGCTTCACTATTATCCCGCATTTTATCGCTCTTCACAAGAGCAATCAACATCATGGTTTGATCGTGTAGAGGTTCTTCCCCACCCGTTCGAAGAAAATATTCAGATTGATGGAAATGGTCGAGCGTTTCACCTCGCGCACCTTCAGTACTTCGGAAAGGATCGCCTCTTTCGTCATCGGCTTACCGACTCGCTTCAGGATATCCGTCACGACATCTTTCACCGTCCCCTTGCGATACCCCCACTCGGAAAGCGCGTAAATACCCCGACCGACGAGAACGAATCCGGCATCCTTGATGAGTTCGTTGTGGACGGTCTGCGGATGCGTTTTCCTCCCCGTACGGTTGAGATGATACTCATCGATCAATCGCGCGATCTCACGGAAGTGTAGCGGCTTGCCCCCCGTCTTCAATACCAGACGCGCCTTCTCCCTCGTACCGCGGGGACGGACATCGCTCCAGTGTGACAATCCCCACTGACCGAACACATTCTCGAGCACTTCAGCCGATACCTGCAGGAATCGACGCAGATTCTCCACGGTGATGTCCGGATGTTCCTTTTTCAGATGCTGAAGAAATTCATCCCACTCGAGCACCCTCCCTGCCTTGCCGAGTACCGCCTTCGCATGCTCATGGAGAGCATCCCAATTCTCAAAAGAAAAATCAGACAGCACATAGATGCGCTTGCGATTCTTCGTCTCTTTTTCATGGCGCACCGTCGGCAGGCATTCCAAAAAAACAAGCAACGCACCACTCTCACGCCTATCATCACCCGACAGTGTCCGCTTGAGCGTTTCGGATTCGAGGATGCCATCATTCGCCCGTAGCGTCGACTCGATGATATCTTTCGCCGAGACGAACAACGGATGGTCCCGTTTCTGCCGTATCACCCGAAGACCATGCTCGACGACCTGACGAACCCGCTCTCTCGTAATATGGTAGGACTGACCGATATCCTCGAGCGTCTTCGCCTCACCGGAAACGATACCGAAACGAGCCTCGAGAATATCCCGGCTTCGCGGAGGCATCCCCTGAAGCAATTCCGTAAGCGCTGAAACAAAGGAAAAATTGATCTCTTCCAAGGGAGCATTCTTCATGCCTTTCATAAGTTCAACCATACCTGTTTATTCGTCAATGAGTCTTCCTACATTACCGCATATTCCTCTCTTTTGTCAAGGATTGCGACATTTCCGAAGGGATCTCCCCCGCATCCGTGCAATCCAAAAAAAACAGCCCCGCCAAAACGGGACTGCTTGAAAAGAAATGCGTTGAAATCTTTTTTATTCTGCGGATCGGCGACGACCAGCTTCTCTGCGACCAGCGGCGCGACGAGCCGGTGCGGCGCGACGAGCAGTCTCGGTACGACCAGCTGTGCGACGACGAGCCGGTGCGGCTGTGCGAGCGGTTGTCCGACGACGAGCAGTCGTGGCGCGACTCGTTGTACGACGAGCGGCGGTTGTTGCACGACCGGTTGTCCGACGACGAGCGGCGGCAACTTTCTTCGGTGCCATATTGTTCTGTTTTAACGAATTACAATAAAAGTATATCACGAGACGCGGAGAAAAAAAATATCCTGTCAAGAGATGCGGGGCATACGGAGCAGACTACGACAACGCAATCGATCGAGGGTGGTGAGCGGTCCCACCATGGCGACATTGAGATGCTCGGTTACGAAGAGTTCTCTCGCGACACGCAGGACATCTTCCGTCGTCACGGAAAAAACCCGCTCACGATACTGACTGAGCTCTTTCGCTTTCTTATTGAGGAGCATCCCCTTCGCCAGATCGAAAGCGAGATACGATGAATCCTCGGAAGAAATAAATCGTTTATTGACGAGAAAATTCTTCGCATCGTCGAGATCGGATTCGTGGACCCGCTCCGTCAGCATTCGTCCATGCTCTTCGATCAATACCTTGATGACAGCCCCTGTCTTCTCCCGATCGACACCCGTATGCGTCACGACATATCCGGTCGTCCCACGAGATTCCGAGAGGGTCGAGAGGTCATAGACCAGCCCGAGTTCCTCGCGGAGGCGCACGAACAAGCGCGCGCTCGTATTCCCGCCGAGGAGCACTGCGATCAGTTTCAGCGCGTAGTGGTCCGGATGACACAGCGGATAGGAACGGAATCCGAATGCGATGCGCACCTGCCCCGATGCGCGAGGGAGCGATCTGAAGTGAGCTCGCGACTGCCGGTCGGCAATCAAAAAATCCGCTCGCTTTTTCCCCGAAGAAAAGTCCCCGAGATACTTCCCGACAAGCGAGCGCACCTCATCGTAGGACGCGCCACCGGCGATCGTGATGACATAATTTCTCGCGCCATAATGCGCTTCGAAAAACCGCGCGATATCATCCGCATGGATATGGCGGAGCGATGAAACGGAGCCGATCATCTTTCGGGAAACCCGATTCGCTTCATACAGGCACCGCTCGAAAAGGTCATCCGTCGTATTGAATGCGGACTCCTCATACTGACGCAATTCTTCGAGAATGACATTGCGCTCCGCGGTGAGTTCCTCCTCCGAGAAAATGGGGTCGAGGAATGATTCACGCATGAACTGCAATGACCGCTCGAGTCCGGCGCGCGGCGTTTTCACGACGAGCCAGGTAAATTCCTTCACGGTGTACGCATCGACACTCCCGCCGTATCGTTCGATTTCCCGCTCGAGCGTAGCACGGAGTGGCCTCGCTTTCTTTCCCTTGAAAAGCATGTGCTCGAGGAAATGCGCCGTTCCTTCCTTGCCCAGGGGATCATTGGCAGATCCCGCGTGAATCGCGAATACGAGCGATACGACCTCATTCTCCGGGCGGAGGGCGCAACCCAATCGAAGCCCGTTCTCCAGGACATCATAACGATATTCGATAGCCATAGGAACAGTAATTACTCCATGCGGATGAGCCCGCCATACGATAGAACGCCAATCGAAGGATCCTTCTCGAGCAACGCGTCGAGGAGCGCATTCATCCCGATCGAATCACTCGCGAGATGACCGCAATAAATGAGGTTGAGCCCCATCTCTTTCGCCATGGCGAAATACTCTTCGCTGAAATGCGGACAAAGAATGGTGTTGATACCGGAATGAGCCAGAGCCCGTATCATGGATGGATCACTCTCCTGGCCACCGATAAATTCAGAGAGTGCGATGCGCCCCAGCGGCGAAGCGAGTTCTCCGAGAGCGATGAACGGACCATTCCCACGACTCTCCGCTTCTCGGTATTCGAAAATTTCCAGAAGCACCCGCAACGCGTCACCGAGCGTTCCCGCGGAGATCGGCGCGAGTTTCCGGGAGAGCACCCGCACCATGGCATTGTCCGCGAGCGTATGAATAGTGCAAACACGCATACCGACGAGTTTCGCCATCTGTTCCTCGCGAAAAAAATTGCTCCCGCTCAATTCTCTCCGCAGTTTTTCACGAGAAATTTCGAGCGCGCTTCGCACAGCGCTGGGATCGACGCCATATGAAGACATATTGTCTCCCTGTTGCAAGAGCATATCAGGCAACCCTGCGGCCGTTCTCCCGATCGGGTGATGTGTCAGAATGAGGTCGCACCCCCGATTTTTAGCGAAAAAAATATCAAACGGGGTGCAATCAATCATGGCGGCAACCTTGCGAATCGGCTTTGACGCATCGGCACCGAAAACGATCCCACTGTCGGGGTATTCCTGCGTTTCGGATATTTCCCGCGGTTTCAAATCGCATTGCCTCCCGATATCGAGAAAAAGAGACAACGCTTCATTCAGGGTTATCATATATTCGATCTCTTACTTACGGATATACCGATGCTTGACGGAACGGGGTGAAGTGAGCGGGCTCTGCTCGAAAGGACCAGTGCCGAACGAAAAGAAGCCGATATCGAGATTCGCCGAAGCGAGCTTGTCCGAAACCAATTCCCCATACCCCGTCGAATACTGGAGGAGGAGCTTCTTGAACAGTTTCTTCAAACTCGCTTCTTCAGATTTTTTCAGGGTGACCCCCTCCTTCAGTTCAAATTCAAAACCCAGACGATGCGTCTTCGTGAGACACATGATGAAGGCGGCGACACGAGAAAATTCAGCGTGATCCGCGAGAAGCTCCTCGATATCGGCCGGAAAGATATTCGCGCCATCAATCGAAATCGTCCCGTCGGATCGACCGTAAATATAGAAGAAGGGAAGTTTCAAGTACCGGGTCGGGTCGAGTGACAGCGCCTTTTCGATAAGCGGAAAATCGATACCGACATCGCGCAGGGCTCGGAATATGTCCTGATACTTTACTCGACCCCGCTCATCCTGGATATTGTACCGGACCCGCGGTAATGCCGTCCCCGGAACAATGGATGTCGTAGCGAGTTCCGTAACCATGCGGGAACCATCATACTCGCGAATAATTTCCTCATTGAAATACATGGTCGGGTCATACTGGAAAAACATGGGGAGACGGCGATCCACGGTAATATCCGTCTTGAAAATACGGAGGAAAATCTGACGAACTGACTCCTTGTCCTTCGGCATGAGGAGCGCCGGGTCGGTGACTTTCGGAAAATACCGGGCTATCATCTGCTCCGCCTTGATCGGATCATCATAGTAGGTCTGATAGACATGCATGATCCGTCTGATCGTCACGGTCAATTCATTCTCCATGCCCTCGCCAAGGCCGATATCCGTCGAACCGAAAGCGGAAAACACTTTCGCCTGCTCGCCGAGATACTCCTTCAGATGGAGTCGCCACTCCTCGATGAACCCCTCCCCACCCGAAAGGACATCGACATGCCATTCATCCCAGTTGAAACCGCGATTCGCGCCCTCTTCAAAAAGATGCGCAAGAAATGGCGGGTATCCAGCGATGAGGTATTGTTCCCCCTTCCCAAGCGAAGTCATCATTTCCAAAGTTTTCTCCAGATTGACGCCCACATTGATGACGCGCGCGATCCGAGTCGCCGATTTCGTGAAGTCGATAGCGGTCGGCCAGGTGCCGAATGCCCAACAATTCATGACCGTAACGGGAGTCTCTTCATACCGGTACGCATGACGCAAACCGAAATCGACATACCGCTCAAACCAGTTCTCATCCTCGAGCGAATGCACCCAGAGAGTTGATTTCCCCGAAGTTCCCGCACTCTCATAGAGAGTGCCATGGATCGGGAGAAGCCCCCCCACGCAACGCTCTGCGAGAGTATACTTGTGAGCGTATGACTCCTTACTCGTCACGGGCACCATCTGATGAAAACCGTGGAATGACCGGGGAAGCGCGACCCCCGGATACCCGCACCAATCCATGAGAGCCGGCGTCATCGGAAGTACTTTCCGAAACCGCCTCACGATAATCTTCTCCGAAAGTTTCTCGATGCATTCCGGACGAATCGTAGCCGCGACGACAAGCATCAGTCGCGGAGTTTTCCACAGATGCAGAAGCGCCTTTTCGATCATTCCGACGGGCAAAGGAAATCGCATGGCATACCACGCATTGAGGAGAAAGACCCCTGTCTTGACGAGCATCTTTTTCATATTTTTACCATTACTCTGAAGAGACCAATTCCAGTATAAAGCAAAATGCCATTCATTCCCACTGCGCGATACTTATCCGAGCGGTCTGTTCTCCGAGAAGCAGATACTTCGACAGCACATCTCCTTCCCATATAGCTTCATTCCCTTCGACCGACACGATAATTTTCCGGGTAAGCGGCGGCACATAATCATCTGGACTCGCGAAAGGAAAATGGAGTTTGAGAAGCTTATTATAGACACCCACTGGCAATCCGAAAAAAGAAAGACCACTCCCCTCGATGCCGACATAGTGCGTCTCCGTCTCGGGCTTCACAGCGTAAATCACATCCTCCGGGGTTGCCACTGATACCTTACCGTCAAAATAAGGCTCCCCATACAAGACCTTTGGTCGAAAATACAAAGGAATCGAAATGCTCGCCCGAACGGCCTCATAAATCGATCCTGTATTGATAAGCACTGGCTCCACCGACGAGAGTCTCACCCTCGAAACAAGTACGGAAAATGGAATGACCGTCTGCGAGAAAACGGCAGCATGAGACAATTCCCGAATAACTGCCTCGATCTTATCCCCCCGGATAAGTCCATTCCAAAAATACGGATTGAAATCATTGAACAGGTCACGCCGCCAATAATGCAAAATTGCCTTCGAAATATGCGAATAATCATACCCGAGTGCATACATCCCGCCTGCTAACGCCCCACCGGAAACAGCCACGAGCCGATCGATCTCGATATCATGCTCCCTATAATATGCATCGAGTACCCGAAGTACCCCGATAGCCGCCCCACCCATCTTCACGCCTCCCGCATCGAGAATGAGCGTGACTTTCCGTTTTTCTTTTTTCCTGTCATGTTTCATAGTTATGAATCCATTATACAACACCTCAAAGAAATGCTACTATAGGGGCATAATAAATAAGCAATAACACCTATGGAAAAACAAGAGCCATCATACTACGACCTCCTCACCCTACGCAATATCGAGTATATCGATCCCGTCGTGCAGGAGAAGATACAAAACACCCGCCTCCTCATCGCCGGCTGCGGCATGGGGAGTTCTTTCGCCATCTGCGCCGCCCGCATGGGATTCACGAAATTTCTTCTCGCGGACGGCGACACGGTCAATATCCACAATCTCAACCGCCAGTTTTACGACAAGGACGATATCGGCATCAACAAGGCAATCGCTCTCGCACGGCATATCAGAGCTATCAATCCGGAGGCGGATATCGAGGAAATCCCCGAATACCTCACGGAAATCAATGTGCCGGGTATCGTCTCACGCGCCGATTTCGTCTTCGACACGATCGACTTCCTCGCGCTCGAAGCCATCGCCACGGTCCATGACGAATGTGAGAAACAGCAGAAACCCCGCATCACAGCCTTCAATGTCGGATTCGACGGCGGTGCCGTCTATTTTCCCATCGGTTGCCCCGTCACTTTCCGGCAAGTGTTCGGTCTGCCGAGCGAGGGTTCCGTCGCACATTTCAGCTACACGGAATCCTTCGGCCGTGTCGTCCAGCGCCTGGCGAAATACACCGACCCCAGCGTCATCAAAGCAGTCTCGAAGGCGCTTACCGTCATGGAAGATGGCACGCCCTGCCCAGCCTCGCAAGTCGCACCGGGATCATTCGGCACCGCGAATCTCGTCGGCACCATGATGTATCGAATCTTGGCCGGACTCCCCGTCACCACCGCACCTGACTTCATCACTGGCAATGCACATACTCTCCTCTCCTCTCCGGGCATCAACCTTCTTGACCCCTGAGCAAAAAAGCACCCGTCACATGAGGGTGCTTTTCTCTTGCAATCGCTCAGCAATTTTAATCGACGAAGGTAAGCGCGATACCAGATTTATTCCCACGACCGGTACGACCGATCCGATGCACATAGTCATCGTAAGTTTCTGGCACTTCATAATTGATCACATGGGTCACATCGGGAATATCGAGTCCGCGGGCGGCGACATCGGTCGCGACGAGGATGGTAATCTTGTCATCACGAAAGTTTTTGAGCGCCCGTTCACGTTTGCCCTGCGTCTTGTCCCCGTGAATGGCATCCGATTTGAAACCGCGGCGTTCGAGATTGACCGCGAGTTTCTCCACACCATGCTTGGTCCGACCGAAAATGAGCACCTTCTTGCATTCCGGCTGATTGAGAATATCATGAAGCCGCTCGATCTTGTCCTCACCCGGCTTCAACCGCACGATATCCTGATCGACATTTTCCGCCGTCGCACGAGTCTTCACCTCAATACGCACCGGGTCATTGAGAAACTTCTGAGAAAGCTCCATAATTTCCCGTGGCATCGTCGCCGAGAAAAACAGTGACTGCCGCTGTGGCATGAGGATATCGATGAGAAACTTGATATCCTTCACGAATCCCATGTCGAGCATGCGATCGACTTCATCAAGCACGACATTGTTGAACTTCGAGAGGTCGAGCAGACCCCGCTCCTCTACATCCTTCAACCGTCCCGGTGTCCCGATGACGAAACTCGGAAAAGCCGCGAGATCCCTCGCCTGCTGACGGATACTCGCCCCGCCGATCACGATCGCGGAACGCAGACCGGATCCCCTGGAGAAATCACGGAACTCATCGTCGATCTGGGTCGCGAGCTCACGCGTCGGCACGACGATGAGAATGCGTTCCGTCTTCTTCTTGTGAAATGCTTTGTTGATGAGCGGGATGAGGAATGCGGCTGTCTTGCCGGTACCGGTATTGGCGATGCCGATGACATCGCGACCATTGAGGATATGCGGAATAGCCCCATCCTGAATCGGTGTCGGGTGCACATAATCGCGTGCCACGATATTCGCCTTCAGCTTTTCATGAATGGCGAAATCAGTGAAGAGGTGCTTCGGATCATACGGCTTGGTCTCCTCCACCTTGATCGCCTTCTTCACGAATTGCGTGAAATCGATATGCTCCTTGCGACGACTTCCACCACTTTTCCCCCCACGACGAGGAGTACCACCCTGAAAACGACTTCCACCGGTCGATCCGCCACGACTGAAGGGGCGTTTCGCCCCGCTTCCTGTCCGACTCATCCTCCCTCCTTTGCTGAACATAGTGTTCTTCTCTTAGATAAATTATGCCGTTCCAAACCTCCCTCTTTCTTACGGCAGTACCCAAGAGAAAAGTTGAGTTCTCAGATGATCCAAGAACAATGGATTCCTATTAAAGCAAACATTTTTGATTTTGTCAAGACGGACGGACGAAAACAGAAAACAAAAGAGGGCATCCTCTCCCATCTCTGTTCTCTCACACACTCCTCCGAGCAAACCGCTACCCCCCCAATTCCGATAACATCCCTTTTCCCCGTGACAACGCCTATTGTTTCTGTCCATCTCCCGTGGGAGCATTATTGGAAATCGGCGCCTCCGTATCGGTCGGTGATGTGATGACCGGTGCCGGTGCCGGCGCATAATCGACAAAGTAAGTGATTTGCGCTTTCGCTTTGGCATCCTTCACCCATTTTGACGCCGCCATATTGAATTTCTGACCCTTCAATTGTTCACGGATCTGACTCCTGAAATCAGCATCGCTCGTCCCCTTCGGAGCGGTCGCCTTGGTCTGCGCCAGGTACTGATTCACATCATCATCCGTCACCTGAACCGAATTCCCGAGGAGCTGTTCCAGCTCTTTCTGCAAAATGATCTGATCGCGGAAATCCGCTTCGGTCATTCCTTGCTGTTCCAACGCCAAGGCGAGCGTTCCGCCCTGCTTCGTGACCTGCTCCGTCACCGATGCCACTTCCTTATCGACATCCGATGGACTCACCACTATCTTGGCCTTTTTCGCGGCGGAAGCGATGAGTTGCTTTGTCACGACAGCATCGAGCGCCTGCTCACCGGACTTCTCCTCCAATTCACGGATGATACTCCACCGACTGATCGGTCGCCCGTCCACGGTCACCGCGACCAAGAAACCGCGAAGAGAATACAAAATGCCACAAACGGCGACGAAAACGACAAATACGACCAGTGATTTCTTATTTATTCTGGCCGTAAGGGTGGATCGCTTCATGCGAGACATCTGCGATGTCGATCCCTCCGTACCCATCGCCTCAACCGACTTCACTTCTTCTTCCGTTGTTTCCATAATTCGCCCATCAATGATTACCCTCCCAGTATAGCGAAAAAACGATTCCCTGTCGAAAAAACCGGGATCTGCGGCATATCGCATGACTCATTCCGATGACAACACCCCGTCCTTCATGGAGATAACCCGGTCGACGAAGCGAACATCATCATGCTCATGCGTCACCATGACAATTGTCTGACCGAATTCCTTGTTCAGTCGACGAAAAAGCTCGAGCACCACCCGCGCCGAAGCGCTGTCCAGGTTGGCGGTCGGCTCATCGGCAAACAGGATCTTCGGACTATTGATAAGCGCCCGGGCGATCGCCACCCTCTGCTGTTCCCCGCCAGAAAGTTCATGCGGATAATAGGCAAGTCGCTGTTCGAGACCGACAAGATTCAACAATTCCATGGAGCGCTCCCGATATTCCTCTGCGTCCTCCCCTTTCGCCATCGCCGGAATGAACACATTCTCCAATGCATTCAACTCGCTGATGAGCGCGTATTCCTGAAAGACATACCCGAGATGCTCCAATCGGAACCGCACCCGTTCCGCATCGGAGAGGGCGAGCACATCGACCGAATCGATAGACATGACCCCTTCGGTCGGCGTATCGATGAGACTCAGCTGATGGAGGAGGGTGGACTTCCCACTCCCGCTCCGCCCCATGATCGCGACGAATTCTCCCTGCGCGATATCGAATGAAACACCTCGGAGCGCAAGGGTCGGGACTTTCCCTGGATAGGTTTTCTTCAGATTTTCAACATGAATCATACGGTCTGTCTTAGCCCCAAATAGTATCGAGTATATCCTTCTTCGCAACGAGATACGCGGGGATGAGCCCCGCGAGAAATCCGGCGATGGAAAAGACGATGATACTGATCAATATACCCACCGGAGTATACACCAGCACCATATCCATCAATCGTTCGATGAGCGGGATCGGGTGCATCTGGAGAAGGGGTCGTATAATCCCGAAAATGAGGGCTGAGCCGATCGCGATGCTCCAAAAAGTATAGAACAGAGACTGGAAAATATACGAGGAAACGATGATGCCCTGCTTGATGCCGATGGCCTTCAGGATGCCGATCTGCCGCATCTTGCTCAACGCGTTGATATAGATGAGGACGAAGGTCGTCACGGCGGCGACGAGCACGCTGATCACGCTCACCGTGAGGGAAATGAGGTCGAGCGCTTTCAAAAAGGAGATGAAGGACGCGATGATCGAATGATAGTCCTGTACTTTCAGATTCGGGGCGAGTGTCTGGATCCTCGACCGGTATTCCTGCGCCGACCAAAACCCCGGATCCGTCTTGACCAGAATCTGGGAAGCGCTATCCGCCACCCCGAGCACCGACTCCGCCTCCTTCACCGTAACGAAAGTCTGGAATATCCCAACCGTGTCATCATAGATTCCCTTCACCGTATAGGTCCTTTGGATTCCGTTCGAATAGGTCAATTGCATTTTGTCGCCGACCCTCACTCCGCCCAGATCGCTCGGTGCGAGGGCGGCATACCCTCCGGCCAAAGCCGAGCTCAGGACAATCTGATCCGTATCGTCATCCGTCAAGAACTCCCCGGCGAAGAGCAGTTTCTTGTACTCCATGACCCTATTCTCCTCGCTCGGCTCGATACCGATGATGGATCCCGACACCGTTTTCACCTGTCCGCTTTTATCCCGGTCGAAAGAGAGGAGTCCGCTCGTCACATAGTGTCTCGCCGTCGCGATGATCCCCGGTATCGTCTGCACCTGATTCCGGATATCCTGCGCTTCGGGAATATACTGTTTCAGCCTCGGTTGCTCCTGCGGACTGATGACGACATCCGAACTGATATATCCCTTCAACACCCGCACCTCGCTCTGAGAAATACCGGAGAGCACCCCCGAGATGAAGGACATATTGAGGAAGCTGAGCGAGAGGATGCAGATGATGAGGAGCATCATCGATTGATTGCCCTTCCGTATCGATTTATACGCGATGAAGAGTGCTGTTTTGAAATCTTTCATAAAAAACCAGGAGCCGACAGGTCACTTACAATACGATCAAATCACCGGCGGAAAGCCCCGATACCACCTCGACGATCCCGCCATCGCCCCTCAGTCCGGTGACGATATCGACGGATCGAACGGTGATACGGTCCGGTTGCAAAACATCCACAAATCGATGCGATCCGCTCCCCTTCAAAGCGCTCACCGGAAGAGTGAGGACATCCTCTCTCGTCGCCGTGGCGATGTGTATGTCCGGACTCATACCGTTCCGGATACGGGGATCCTGATTCGGCAATGCGAGTTTCACGAGATAATAATGATTCCCCTGGAGAATCGTCGCATTCGGCTCGATTTCCAAGACGCGGAGATTCACCCTCTCCCCTGGCAACGCATCAAATGTCGCCACGGCCTCCTGCCCCACCACGACTTTGTTGATCGCCGCCTCAGGGACTCTCGCCTCCACTTCCAAATCCTTCTCACCGGACAGACTCACGACCACCTGATTGGCGGCGACTGATTCCCCGATGTCGAAATTCTTCTTCGTGATGATTCCGTCCCGCAAGGCATACAACACCGTATCCTTCACCTGCTCCTCCAAGACGGCGAGGGCATACCGCGCGTTATCCACATTCGCCTTCTGTGCCTCTTTTTGTTCCTTGGAAAAAGTATCCTTGTTCTTATACAGCTTCATGTCTTCCAGAGTCCGTATTTGAAATGCAATACTCGTTCTCGCCTGCTGGATCTGCTGTTGCAGGGAACCGGTATCTATCTCGGCGATTTTCTGACCCGCGGTGACCCGATCTCCGACCCTCACCCCCATGAAGACGATCCTGCCGTCAGCCTTGAACGACAGATCCATCTCCCCGGATGAACGGACATCTCCCACCGCGAAAACCGTCTGCGTCATATCCCGCTTCAGAACCGGCGTCGTCGGATAGTAAGGAAGCGCGTACTTCTTCTGAATATAATAATACCCTCCACCAAATGCCACGAGAGACAGTATCGCCACGATGACAACCCACTTGATGATTTTCGACATACTCTTTTTTATTTATTTTTTTCTTTGAGACGATTTTTTTCTCTTGATATATTATACCACAACTGAAAAAACCGAGTGAGATGCCCTCTCACTCCATATGAATTTTCAATTCCGATCTGCAAAATGACTCCGGGAATCCTTGGAACCCGATCACACGATACTACGAGTTTGATGCGGTGAGAGAGAAGGATTTACCCTAAAGGGCATAAACTTCGACTCCCACATTCCACCATATCAAACAAAAAACATCGCATATGCGATGTTTTTTGTTTGATAGCGGAGAGAGAGGGATTCGAACCCTCGATACGGTTTAAAGCGTATACCACGTTAGCAATGTGGGGCCTTCAGCCACTCGGCCATCTCTCCATTATATTTTCATCCGACAGAGCCTACTCTATCATGCTTTCGAAGCCTCATCAAGAAAACGAAAAGCGCCTCGAGTGAGGCGCTTTCACCATCAGACGACGCCTAGGCCTGCATCGATGATTCTTCTTTCGCGCACCAGAAACCGAGGCAGAGAAAGACGAGTGCGAGGACGAGGTGGAGCACATTGTCCGCCATATTCATCTGCATCCCGAGCACGCTCCCCATCCAGAACCCAAGCACCGCGACGAGCGCATAGATAACACCGAATGTCCGCGCGAACATCGTCTCCCAATCCAGAGAAACCGCGAGGAGACCAAGAACACCCGTGAGGAGATGCACGATATTATGCAGTGGATCGACTTCAAAAATCCCGAAGAGCGGATCGGAAAAAAATCCTAATCCTCCGACGATGAGCAATACGACGCTGATGGCGGAAACAATTGTCTTGTTCATAGAGGTGATATTACGAATCAAACGATACACGCTGTCCCTTTACGATTGAGTACGAAGGGATCGACCACTCCCTTGTTTGAAAGCTGTCTTCATTATACACCCGAGCAATACTCTTCGGAAGATATTGTCAAGTTTCAAAAAATCGAGAAACAACGGTCAGCCTCATTTCAACGGTCGTTCCGCTTCTTGAGCGGTGCGACCGTTGAAATGAATCATCTCCTCGGTACCTATTTTTTCCGAAGGAAAACAAAAGCCCCCCGATAATCGGGAGGCAGTTTGTCTTACCAACGCTGTTGCGTATCGTCCCTTCGTGGAGGGCGCTCGGCGAGCGGGCGAGCTTCGTTCACCACGAGCTTGCGTCCGTCGAGTTCCTTGCCATTCCAGAAATCAATCGCGGCATCCACCTTATCATCCGCTACCTCCACGAATCCGAAACCGCGTGAGCGGCCCGTCATCCGGTCGATAACGACACTCGACGACTCAACCGGGCAGACCTGCTCGAAAGCAGCGCGGAGGCTATCATCAGTCGTGTTATAAGAGAGATTGCCTACATACAATTTCTTTGCCATATCTCTTCGACTATCTTCATTAACTTGTAAGCCGA
>CAYOIM010000013.1:0-21663 GCA_964404075.1 uncultured Bdellovibrionales bacterium
GACATCGAAATCGTGGAGGAAGAAAATTATTTTTTCCGATTCTCGAAGTTTCAGGATGCACTCCTCGCTCTGTATGCGAAGGATGATGATTTCGTCGTTCCGGAGAAACGGCTCAATGAAGTACGGGCATTCGTGGAGCGGGGTCCGCAGGATTTCAGCATCTCGCGATTGGCAAAGAAAATGCCTTGGGGAATACCCGTGCCGGATGATCCGGAGCACGTGATGTATGTGTGGTTCGATGCGCTCGTCAATTATATTTCGACACTCGGCTGGCCCGATGATGAAAATTTTAGAAAGTTTTGGCCATCTGTGCAGATCGCTGGCAAGGACAATCTTCGTCAGCAAGCCGCGATGTGGCAGGCGATGCTCTTCTCGGCTGGTGTCGCCCCGTCGGCGAGGATCCTCATCCATGGACATGTCACGAATGCCGGAGAGAAGATGTCGAAGTCGCTCGGGAATGTGATCGCACCGAGTGAGCTGGTGGAGAAATTCGGTATCGATGGCGCGCGGTATGTTCTTCTTTCGGCGGCGGCGTTCGGCGAAGATATGGATCTCACCTGGGAGCGGATGAATGAGAAATACAATGCGGACCTGGCGAACGGATTGGGGAATCTTACCTCTCGCTTAATAAAACTCAGCGAGAAAATAACCAAGTACCAAAATCCAATAACCAACGAAGAAAAATATCCCGAGGAACTCCAGAAATTGATGGATGAATATAGGATTACGGAGGCACTCGAATGGATTATCGGTCGGACACGGGCACTCGACAAGAAAATCGCCCTGGTGAAACCGTGGGAGCTCGTGAAAACGGATATGCCGGCATTCGAGAGAGAGATGACGGGATTTCTCGCTGAGCTTGCGTTCATCGCAGTGTGCCTGCGCCCGTTCCTTCCTGGGACGGCGGAGAAAATTGTGAGCGCTTTGCAGGAAAGGAAAACGGAGCCGCTTTTTCAGAGAATCTGATCGAAACAGCGGACGCACCGCTCAAAAAGCGGAACGACCGCTGTGCAATTTCTAAACTCTCACATCTAACTTCTCAACTCTTCTTGGTATGCTTGATATTCACGCGCACTTGCACGATGCCGCTTTCGATGCCGACCGGGACGAGGTTGTGCGGCGGGCTTTGGATACGGGCGTGACGAAGATCATCACGATCGGGACGGATAGCATGGAGAGTGAGAAGGCGGTGGCGTGTGCGGAACGATATGAGAATGTGTATGCTAGTGTGGGGATACATCCTCACGAGATGAATCATCTCGTGAAAATACCAAATACCAAATATCAAATCCTAAATCAATCCCACAATGATCAAATAAACGAATGGGTGAATACTTTGAAGGATATCGCGAAAAGTTCAAGCAAGGTAGTGGCGATCGGGGAATGCGGGCTCGATTATTTCGTGCGAGAGGAGGAGGGAGGAGAAATCAGCGGTCGCACCGTTCTAAAAGTGGAGCGACCACTCCTCTTACAAACAACGGACGCACCGCCCGCAGGCAAAGCGACCGCTGTTTCCGAAGAACAGAAGGCTTTGCAAAAAGCAGGATTCCTCGCGCAGATTGAACTTGCAAAAGAATTGAACCTCCCGCTCATCATTCACTGCCGCCCGTCCAAGGGAACCATGGATGCGTATGAAGATCTCTTTTCTATTTTGTCTCATCCAATATCTCGTATCCAATATCCGGTATCCATCCTCCACTGCTATATGGGCGATACCGAAGTGACGGAGAAATTTCTCGAATTGCCGAATGTGCATTTTTCTTTCACGGGGAATATCACTTATCCGGTGAAGAAGCTGTTGGCGGGAAGTAAGGATGATCTCACCGAGACCGTCCGTCTGATTCCGATCGATCGGATACTCGCTGAGACGGATTGTCCGTACCTCGTGCCGCAAACGCATCGGGGGAAACGCAATGAGCCAGTCTTCGTCACGGAAGTCGTCGGGAAAATCGCTGAAATAAAGGGGATTTCGCGGGAAATCGGAGAGAAAACAATTACCGCGAGCGCAAAAATGATTTTTGGGATATAATAGAGGCGAGTTTTTTCATAAGCAATGATAATGAAGGAAAGTATGGGAAATATGAATGAAATGCCGGGTGCATTAAAGATAGACCCCCTTTTACAGGCTGAAAATTTGGCCGTTCGTCATGGAGCTAAAATTGAGTTGCCCGATGATACAGAGGGGGAATCGGAGCCTATCAAGCCAGAGGCTACGAGTATTGATTTTGAAAAACAGGCAAGGGCAAAAAAATACGCTGATGAAATCGCTGGCTTGGAGGCTGAGCTGGAGAGGGTGCAAATGGCTGCGGGTAAGGCGGGAGGTATGGCTCATCATTTTGATAAGTTGATTTCGAGTATTAAGAGTGAGATTGCAGCGAAGGAGATAGAATTCACAGGTGAGGCGGGCACCGATACGGCACACTAATTCTTAAGGATAAAAATATGAGACTTGAAATCGTTGGGGATTCTATTTCGGGGGTTTCTAAAGGGGAGACTGCTGGTCAGGCTGAGGATGGGGTGAGAAAATGGATGGCAAATATGGATAAGGAGAGTGATCCTGCCAACCCGACCCCAGAAGAGGCGGCATCGATGCGTGATGAGATAAAGAAAATTGACCGTACGATCAAATCACTGCAGGCGAAGATAGATGGGATTGTCGCTAAAATTCAGGCAGGTCAGAAAACTGGTGGACGACCAGAGTTGAAAGCGTTGTTGACGGAAGAGTCGAACAAAGAAAAGTTGGGATTGGCGAAAGAGATTGAAATGCTCCGATCTCGGGAGAAAGTATTGAGTGATAGACTGAAATTCGTGGATGATGTTTTCATGCCAAAGGACGGAGAAGCCCCTGATACTCCTCCCTTCACATACCAGTGATGCCCTTTTTTCCGTTTGACGGTAGTGCGGATTTCTCGTATCATGGAGTCGGCTTGTTCTTGGGAACAGCCGGCTTTTTTTGTGAGAAAAGAGATTTATTACAACAGGCGAAGGTATTTTCATTTCAGCGGACGCACCGCTCCAAAAGCGGAGCGACCGTTGAAATGAAATACCGCAAAAAGTCGAACAACCACCATTATCTCATGCTATGGAAATTTCGATTGCGGCGGAAAAATACTTCGAGTGGGCAGGGTTTCCGGTGACGAATACGGTCGTGACGACTCTTTTCGCCGTGGCTCTCATCATCGGAAGCCTCGTACTTCTCTCACGGCGTCTCCAGATGATCCCGCGGGGATTTCAGAATATCGTGGAGACGATTCTCGAGGCATTCACCCATCTCGCGACGGATATCATGGGTGATCGGGAGACGGGACGGAAATTTTTCCCCCTCGCGATGACGATATTTTTCTTCATCCTCATCTCCAACTGGATGGGACTCCTCCCGGGAATGGGAACGGTCGGGTGGTCTGCCCTGCATGAGGGGCATGCGACGATTATTCCGTTCATCCGCAGTGCATCGGCGGATCTCAATATGACGATCGCGCTCTCGCTCGTCTCGGTATTCACGATCCAGTTCGCGGGGATCGCGGCGCTCGGACTGCGCGGGTATGCGGCGAAGTTTTTCGTGAGTCCCCTGCACAAGCCGTTCGTGCTTGGCACGGTCATGGGACTCCTTGAAATGGTGAGTGAGGTGGCGAAACTCCTCTCATTCTCATTTCGATTGTTCGGCAATGTGTTCGCGGGAGAAGTGCTCCTCACCGTGATGCTCCACCTCGTGCCGTATTTCGTGCCACTCCCATTCCTTTTCCTCGAGATCTTCGTCGGATTCATCCAGGCGGCGGTGTTCGCTCTGCTCACCCTCGTCTTCATCAAGATGGCGAGGACAGAGGCGGCACATTGAGAAAAATTTCTAATTTCTAATTTCTAATTTCTAAACAATGTAATAATTCTGAAATTTTTTTAATTGAGACATTAGAGCATTGTTTGCCACCGCCTTGGCGGGGTCCCGATTCGGCGGGAAAAATTGAGAATTGGAAATTGAGAATTGATAGATGTTGGACAGAAGGATGAATTTCCTCTATAATGAGGCGTCGTTTCATGGGAATCAATAAGTAATCAGTAAGTACAAAACTATGGACATGGAAGCAGCAAAAATGCTCGGAGCCGCGCTCGCGATCGGTATCGGTGCCATCGGACCGGGGCTCGGCATGGGGATTCTCTTCTCCAAGGCACTGGAGGCGATCGGACGCAATCCGGAAGCTCAGCCGAAGATTCAGATGACGATGTTCCTCGGTATCGCCTTTACCGAAGCCATCGCGATTTATGCTTTGGTCATCTCGCTCATGATCCTTTTCCGCTAACTTTGACCAACGGATAACACGAATTTTCCTCGAATCGCACGAACCAAGCGGCGTTGTCGAATCGGGGTATAATTTGTTTCATTCGTGGGAAATTTGTGAACATTCGCATTTTATGGACGCTCTCGCGAATATCGGTGTTGATTGGAAGCTCCTCCTCGCGCAGGTGGTGAATTTCGGTATTCTCTTATGGGTGCTGAAACGATATGCGTATAAGCCGATGCTCGCCATGATGGATGAGCGGACGACGAAGATCGAGCGGGGATTGGCGGATGCGGAGGCGGCGCAGGTGAAGCTCCGAGAAATGGAAGAGAAGGAGAAGCAGATCCTTTCCGAAGCGCGTTCTGAAGCGAAGAAAATCATCGCCGAGATGGACGAAGCGGCGAAGAAGCGCGATGCGTTGAAGCTGGCGGAGACGGAAGAGCGCGTGAAGAAACTCCTCGCGGATGCGGAAGTGAAGATAGCAGAGGATCGTTCGAGGATGCTCTTGGATGCTAAGGGGGAGCTCGCGGAGACGGTCACACTAGCAGTGGAGAAGATTTTGAAGGAGAACACGACGAAGTAAATATCCAATACCAAATGACAAATACCAAATCAATATTTTAATTTTGAAATATCAAATATGCTGAAGAAAAGTGAAATTTGGTATGAAAGAATTTGATGTTCATTTGGAATTTGGTATTTGAAATTAGCTATTGTATTCTATGAGGTTTTCCATTCCACAATATGCGCAGGCGCTCCTCGAGCTTGAAAGAGGAGGGGATGCGGCTGAGACAGCCTCGCGATTTTTCGCTTGGCTTTCGCGTCGTGGGGAAGGGAAAAAATTAGCGAAAATCCTGAAAGAAGCGGCGCGGAGAGTGCGTGAGCAGTCGGGCATCGTCGATGTGACAATCACGACAGCGCATGAGGCGGATACGACGACGAAGGAGACACTCCTCGCTCAGGCGGAAAAGGTGTTCGTGGAGCAGAAGATCGAGGCGCGATTTGCGACGGATGCGGATGTCATCGGCGGGGTGAAGATGCGAAGCGACACATTCCTCTATGATGCGACGCTCTCGACTGCCGTGCGGAAATTGCGGACAGCGCTGACCCAATGAAGAATGGTGATTTTTTACAACGGTCGTTCCGCTTCTGGAGCGGTGCGTCCGCTGTAAAAAATCCCTTACCTCTAAACTCTAAACTCTCATCTCTACCCTCTATGTCCAGTCCACTTATCGAAGAATTGAAGAAGCAGATCGCTGGTTTCGAAAATGAAATCGCCCGAGAAGAAATCGGTACCGTCCTCGAAGTGGGCGATGGCGTCGCGCGTGTTTCGGGATTGAGTGATGTCCTTTCGCAGGAAATGGTGGAATGCGAGACGGCATCGGGCGAGACGGTCGTCGGCGTGGTACTCAACCTCGAAGAGGACGAGGCTGGCGTCATGCTCCTCGCCGAAACAGGCTCGCTCAAGGAGGGCGATGTCGTGAAGCGGACAAAACGGATCCTTTCAGTGCCCGTGTCGGACGCGGTCGTGGGGCGTGTGGTGAATGCGCTCGGACTCCCGATCGATGGCAAAGGTGCGATCGAAGCAATCAAACACTATCCGATGGAGAAAATCGCCCCGGGCGTCATCACGAGGAAATCTGTGAACCAGCCGATTCAGACCGGTATCAAGGCGATCGACGCGCTCATTCCGGTCGGTCGTGGGCAACGGGAGCTCATCATCGGTGATCGTCAGACGGGGAAGACTGCCATCGCTATCGATACGATTATCAATCAGAAAGGACAGGACATCACTTGCATCTATGTCGCGATCGGCCAGAAGGAATCCAAAGTCGCACGGATCGTCGCGGAATTCGAGAAGGCGGGAGCGATGGCGTATACGACGGTCGTGGTGGCCGGGGCGTCGGATCCGGCGGCGCTCTCGTACCTCGCGCCGTATGCCGGGTGCGCTCTCGGCGAGTATTTCATGGATCAGGGGAAGGATGTGCTCGTGGTCTATGACGATCTCTCGAAGCATGCTTGGGCATATCGGCAGATATCGCTCATTCTGCGTCGTCCGCCGGGACGGGAAGCATATCCGGGCGATATTTTCTATGTGCATTCCCGTTTGCTCGAGCGCAGTGCGAAACTCTCTGATGAATTCGGAGGTGGATCGCTCACCGCACTTCCGATCATCGAGACGCAGGCAGGCGATGTGTCGGCGTATATCCCGACGAATGTGATTTCTATTACCGACGGTCAGATCTATCTCGAATCCGACCTGTTCTACAAGGGTATCCGTCCGGCGCTCAATGTCGGACTTTCGGTGTCCCGCGTGGGATCATCCGCGCAGATCAAGGCGATGAAGCAGGTGGCGGGGACACTGCGCCTCGATCTCGCGCAGTTCCGTGAGCTCGAGGCATTCTCCCAGTTCGGTTCCGATCTCGACGAGAAGACGCGCTCCCTCATCGAACGGGGTCGTCGTGCCACGGAACTCCTGAAACAACCGCAGTATGCTCCGCTTCCCGTGGAACGCGAAGTCGCCATCCTGTATGCGCTTACCCGCGGATATCTCGATGATATCGCGGTGGCAGAATTGTCTCGGTTTGAGAAAGAATTTTTTTCGTATCTGGATATGATCGGAAAGGAAGTCATCGTGGCGATTACGAAGGAACGGGCACTCACTCCGGAGGTGGAAGAACTTCTTAAATCTCATATTGTGAAATTTAAGGAAAGTTTTGCAATATAATGTCAAAACTCAAATGACAAATATCAAATCAATGATTAAAGTAAAAATATCAAAAAATCATATTTTATTTTAGTCATTGGAATTTAGAGTTTGATTTGATATTTGAAGTTGGGATTTTGAAATTGATACATTATGGCTTCAGTGAGAGATATCAGGCGGCGAATCAAGGGCGTGAAAGCCACGGGGAAAATCACCCGGGCGATGGAGATGATTTCGGCTGTCAAAATGCGCAAGGCCGTGGCGCAGGTGGTGGCTATCCGACCGTATGCGGAGAGCGTGCTCGATATGCTCCATCAGCTCTCGGTACTCCAGCAGGGAGGAGAGCACCCGCTCCTTCTCGAGCGGCCCATACGGATGCAGTTGTATGTGGTGATCTCCTCGAACCGCGGGTTGTGCGGGGGATTCAATTCGCAGATCGTGAAGAAGCTCCGGCAGACATTGAAAGAGGATGAGGGTCGTCCCGCGCGATTCATCACGATTGGAAGGAAGGCGGAGCATGCGGTACGGCGGATCACCGCGTCGATGTCGGGAGGAGAAATCATTGCTTCGTTTTCGGATGTTCTCGGAACGCCGAGCGTCGCGCTCATGCGGCCCGTCGCGAAAGTGCTCATCGAGGAATTCGAGGCGGGACGGGTGGATCGGGTCGTGATGATCTATACGGATTTCAAATCCATGCTCTCGCAGGAGGTGAAAGTGCGGGCGCTCCTCCCGGTGACGGAGCGGGATGTGCACAAGGCGCTCCATGAGATCGATCGCATGAGCGAAGTGAAGGAACGGACATTGGTAGCGGAATATGTGATCGAGCCGTCGCCGAAGAAAGTGTTGTGGAGGATGATTCCGCGGCTTATCGAGATGGAATTGTATCATGGCGTGCTCGAGAGCAATGCGTCGCAGGAGGCGGCGCGGATGATGGCGATGCGGAATGCGACTGATGCGGCGAAAGAGATGGTGGGTGACCTCACGCTCGCATACAATCAGATCCGTCAGGGGAAGATCACCCAGGAAATCGCGGAGCTGTCGGCAGGTATGGCGGCGGTGACGAAGTAAGAGGAAGAGGTGAGAGTTTTGGAAAGAGAGCTGAGAATAAGAATGGAAAAGAATATGCAGAAAAAAGAATTGGCAAAAAATATCATCCCGAGCGCACGCATTGAGAAGCGGATTTTTTGGCTACGCGAGGAGAAGGTGATGCTGGATTCCGATTTGGCGGAGTTGTATGAGGTGGAGACGAAGGTATTGGTTCAGGCAGTGAAACGAAATGCCGAACGCTTTCCGAAGGATTTCATGTTTCAGCTTTTTGATCGTGAGATGGAAGTTTTGAGGTCACAAATTGTGACCTCAAACGGAATTGAGGCTCAGATAAAGCGAGGAGGAAGACGATATAATGCATATGCTTTTACCGAGTTGGGTGTGGCGATGCTTTCAAGTGTATTGAAAAGTGATCGAGCGGTCGCCGTGAACATCCAAATTATGCGTACATTTGTCCAGCTCCGAAACATGCTCATGACATATGATGCCCTGCGTAAGAAGATAGAGTCGATGGAACGGAAGTATGATAAACAATTCAAAGCGGTGTTCGATGTCCTGAGGCAGTTGTTGAAAGAAGAGGAAGAACCGAAGCGGAAAATCGGATTTACGGAGAAGTGATGAAAGTGACGGATCTGGAATCTGGAGTTGAGAAAAAATCCTCAGTGAAACGAATGACCCCGTGATAGTTTACGGGATCCCTCGACAAGCTCGGGATGACAACGGAATAAGTTGTTATTGAGAGAAATTCGTAATTCTTAATTCATGATTCATAATTCTCTATAAGTATGAATGAAGGAAAAATAATTCAGGTCATCGGGCCGGTGGTGGACGCGGAATTTGCCGAGGGAGCGACGCTTCCGAAAGTATACGATGCGATCGAAATTACGATGGGCGATGAGACGCTCATTGCCGAGGTGCACCAGCATCTCGGAGGGAATCGCGTGCGTGCGGTCGCCATGGGGACGACGGACGGTCTCGCTCGCGGGATGAAAGTCGTCGCGACGGGTGCGCCGATCTCGGTGCCGGTCGGTGAAGAAGTGCTGGGGCGCATGTTCAATGTGCTCGGATCGGTGATCGATGGCAAGCCGGAGATAACGGCGAAAGTGAGGCGATCCATCCATCGCGCGGCTCCGGCATTCGATGCGCAGTCGACGAAGGCAGAAGTTTTCGAAACGGGTATCAAATCGATCGATCTCATCTGCCCGTTCATGAAGGGTGGCAAGGTGGGACTATTCGGTGGTGCGGGTGTCGGGAAGACCGTGGTGATCCAGGAACTCATCCGAAATATCGCGCAGGAGCATGGCGGGTATTCCGTCTTCGCCGGTGTGGGGGAACGAACCCGTGAGGGAAATGATCTGTATCATGAGATGAAGGAGTCTGGCGTGCTGGAGAAGACCGCACTCGTCTTCGGTCAGATGAATGAACCACCGGGCGCACGGCAACGTGTCGCCCTCTCAGCACTCACCATGGCGGAGGAGTTCCGTGATGCCGAAGGGAAGGATGTCCTCCTCTTCATCGACAATATTTTCCGTTTCACGCAAGCGGGTTCGGAAGTGTCGGCACTGCTCGGTCGTATTCCGTCGGCGGTAGGGTATCAGCCGACGCTTGCCGAAGAGATGGGCGCGCTTCAGGAGCGAATTACCTCGACGAAGAAAGGATCCATCACTTCGGTGCAGGCGGTATATGTGCCGGCGGACGACCTGACCGATCCGGCGCCGGCGACGACTTTCGGTCATCTCGATTCAACGGTCGTGCTCTCCCGCGCTCTCTCGGAGCTCGGTATCTATCCGGCGGTCGATCCGCTCGATTCGAGTTCGACCATACTCGATCCGCAACTCGTCGGAGAGCGGCACTATGCGGTCGCCCGTGCGGTGCAGAGAGTCCTCCAGAAGTATAAGGACCTGCAGGACATCATCGCGATCCTCGGTATGGAGGAATTGACCGACGAGGATAAACAGACGGTGGCGCGCGCGAGGAAGATCCAGAAGTATCTCTCCCAGCCGTTCTTCGTCGCGGAGCAATTCACTGGGAGCAAAGGCAAGTATGTGAAACTCGAGGACACCGTGAGTGGATTCGAGCGCATCCTCTCGGGAGAGCTCGACGATATCCAGGAGCAGAATTTCTACATGAAAGGATCGATTGAGGAAGTGATAGTGGAAAGCAAGAAGAACTGACGACTAACGACGAACGACCGACGACAAGAATCTAATGAGTATGGATCAATTTCGTTTCCTCAATTGGGGGGTCTATCGGGACGCGCAGGAGCTGTTCTCTTTGACATTAAAATTTGTAAAAAAATTACCGAAGGAGTATCGCTTTGAATTAGGAAGTCAGATAATTCGTTCGAGCTTTTCGGTGGTATTGAATATTGCTGAAGGAAGCGGAAAATCAACAGATAAAGAATTGAATCGGTATCTCAATATCTCCCTGGGTTCTTTATATGAAGTATTGGCATCAATCGATATCCTGAGAAGGAATGACTTACTGATGGATTCTGAATGGATTGATGTTATGGAGAGGGTCCGCCGTATCTCGAGTCAACTCGGTGGTTTTAAGAAGAAGTTAATCCGTCGTGAGTCGTGAGTTGTAAGTTGTTTGTCGTATGTCAGTAATTAAATTCAAAATTGTCACTCCGGAGCGGGTGGTATCGGAGGAGGAGATTTTTCAGATCACCCTCCCGATCGAGGGCGGCGAGGTGACGATCCTGCCGAATCACATTCCGTATATTGGTACCGTGCAGGCAGGCGAAATCCTCATCCGGAAAGAAGTGAATGGAGAGGAAACGAGCCTGGCGACATCCGGTGGATTCGTCGAGTTTCATGACAATGCGCTCGTCGTCCTCGCGGATACGGCGGAACGAGCGGATGAAATCGATCTCGCGAGAGCGGAGGAAGCGAGGAAGAAGGCGGAGGAAATCATGCGAGAGACCGTGCAGGCGGATGATGAGAATTATGCCCGCGTGGCGGCGCTTATCGAGAAGGAATCGGCTCGTGTCCGCGTGGCGAGAAAGCATCATTCGAGGCGAGCTCTATCGATGAATGAGGGAAGTGGTGTATAATGACCTCAGAGAATTCTTCTGGGTCGTATGTCATTTGTCGTAAGTCAAGAAAGTATGGGATTCGAGAGCAAGATGCTGAAAAAAATGTTCGAGAATGATCCGACCGTAGAGCGAGTGAAAAGCGTGGAGTTGGTGGCGTCGCGCCTGCGGGAGAAATACAAGTATGAGGATCTGTCGTCATTCGTCGGGTACCTCGAATCCATGGAGAAGTTTTTCCTCGAAGTGGAGAAGCGGCACGAAAACGGTAAGCAGTTGAAGGAAGATATGATCCAGACGGAGATCTATCTCATGGCATCCTCGCTCCGTATCGATCAGCAGATCCTCCGTGATATCTATGACAAGTTCCAGTCATTGACGACGACCGTCGCCGATGTCCATACCATCATCGAGCGATTGCTCGCCGAGTATCCGGATCAGGATTGTCAGTCGTTCATCCGGTATCTCCGCGATATCACGGTGATTTTCCTCGGGTATCAGGAGGAGCGAGTGCTGACATCCGCCGAGACTCGTGCCATCATACACCAGGCGATAGTGGCGAAGATGAAGGTGCTGTCGGCGGATGGTGCGCCGGATATCGCGATGCTCGAGAGGATTAGATCGGAATTTTTCGCCGCACTGGAGAAACAGTAATCGTCGAATAATAGGAAGTCTTATGGAAGCGGAAGCAACAAACGGCAAGCTCGTCTGTCTCATCGATGACGATGCGAATATCCGGGATATCTATGAGCGGAAATTCCTCCAGAGCGGATTCGATATTGTCTCGGCGAAGGACGGGGAGGAAGGTCTCCGTGCTATCGCGCTCAATCACCCCGATATCATCCTGCTTGATATCCAGATGCCGGTCATGGGTGGTATGGAGGTATTGAAGGAGCTGAAGAAAGACGAGGAATTAGTGAAGATTCCCGTCGTCATCCTTTCCAATGTGGACGATGAGGTGGTGTTTTCTGAGATTGGCAAGGAGTATGTGACGAAATTCTACCTCGTGAAATCGCTCACGACTCCGCAGAAAGTGGTGGGTATCGTGCGGGAGATACTGCACTAGGAGATGAAGTGAGGGAGGAGGGATTTTTTTCAGCGGACCCACCGCTCAAAAAGCGGAACGACCGTTGTAAAAAATGGGATGAAAGGGGCGAAATGGGCTGAAGGGGCTTGCCCGCACACCAAATGAGCTTCATTGATTCTCTTATCTTAAAGGTCAATTGGTGTGCGGGTTGATTTTTCCTCGGGTTTCTGATAGGGTGGTGGCAAGTCTGTTTCAGACGAAAGGAGGGATTGGGCAGGATGCTCAATTCTTTTTGTTATCTTACCAAATTGCGAGGTAGAAAAAAACATGAACAAGCCACTGGTTTCACCTGACTGTACTTTCGTCGATGCGCTTCAAGCGGCGCAACTCGAGAAGCAGAGCGTGCTCTGCATCGGGCTCGATCCGCAGAAGTACTTCATGCCGCCACCGCTCATCAAAGAGATGCGTGCGGTCTATGGCGACACGGAAGAAGCGTTCGGCGAGTTGGTTTACGCCTTCAACAGGGCGATTTTGGAACTCGCTAGTCCGCATGTCTGCATGACGAAACCGCAGGCGGCGTTCTATGAGCGCAGTCATCATGGATGGAAGGCGCTTGAGAAGACCGGCGCGTATGCCCGGCATCTCGGAGTGCTCTGCACCAAGGATGCCAAGCGTTTCGATGGCGGCGACACGGCCGATGCCTATGCGGATGCGCATATCGGTGAGGTTCCGATGTTCGCGGACCAAAACCATGCACTGGCTCCAATTCGCATGGATGCCATGACGATCGGCGGCTATATCGGCGAGGATTGCGTGGGACGCTTCGCCAAACGCGCGAAGGAGCATGGAACGGGAATCTTCGTCGTCGACAAGACGTCCTTCAAGCCGAATTCGATCATCGAGCAATTGGTGACGGATAACGGTCTCACCGTATGGGAGCGACTCGCTCACTATGTCAAGGAATGGGGCGAGGGCACCAAAGGAAAGAATAGATATAGCAATGTCGGCGTCGTCATGGGGGCGACATATCCGGAAGATGCTGTGAAGATGCGGGGAATTCTTCCGAATTCGGTGTTTCTCAAGCCGGGGCTGGGCAAACAAGGTGGCAGTGTTGACGAGGCCGTCGTCGGGGTCAATGATGACGGATTTGGCATCGTCGTCAGTGATTCGCGTGCGGCTCTGAGTGCGTGGATGGATGGGCCGTTCAAGTGCGATCCCAAGTATTTCGCACAGGCCACGGCCAATTATCTCGAGGCGAAGAATGCGGAATTGACCGCTGCCCTTCGTCGCGCCGGTAAGTGCGCCTGGTAAGTTTGAAACACTAACCGTCACAAGGCGAGAAAGGCAGGGAAAGTCATGAACAATGAAATGAACTCGGCACAGAAAGAGCTCGCGCGGATGATTTGGAATCTGGGTGCACTGAAGACGAAGGATCATCCGACGGCGGTGGTGCGTGGCGATGAACGGGGATTTCTCCTGAAGGCGCATGAGAGTAATCCTAGTTTGCCACTCTCGCCGTTTTACCTCAATCTGCGTACGCCGGATAATCCGAAGCCGGGCCCGCTGACCCAGGAGTTCGTCGATCTTACTGCGAAAACCATGCGGACCATGGTCGATCAGTTCGGTGTGAAATACCAGTATGTCGTCGGCATTCCGAATGCTGGTGATCCATTTGCTGAGTCACATGAGTGGAATTGGGATTGGGACGGAGTGGGAACTCTTCACCTCGGGAAGCAAGTCGGCGCTATGGATCGAAAAATTCTTGGGCTGGAGGAAGCGGGTCCCATGGTCATGAAGCAAAGATGCCTTTTGGTCGATGACCTTATTTCGCAGGCCATGACGAAAATCGAGGCAGTCGAGGCGTTGCGAAACGATGATATGCTCGTCACCGATCTCGTCGTGCTCGTGGATCGGGAGCAGGGTGGAGTCACTGAATTGGCGCGCTTGGGCGTGGTCACCCATTCGGTGCTGAGTATTTCGCAACTCCTCCATTTCTATCACAAGGAAATGTGCTGTATGTCCGACGAGGTCTATGCCGAACTGATGCAATATCTCGGTCTGCAGTAAATCACCGCACAGTCAAAGGCGCTCACTCCCTTGGGAATCATCCCCGGGAGCAGAGGCCTTTTTTTCTTGCCAAAAGGGCTCTTTTTCGGGTATTATGAGGTGTATCTGGTGGATTTTTTTTAATGCTCTGACTGCTGTAAAAATATGAATCCCGTTAGAGATACTGATTATATTTGAAAATACCTGCATCAAACCCTGACTCAACCAAATCCACATATTGAAGATTATTCACCAAAATCTCTAACGGGATGAAACCCTACAAGGCACAATCGATCGAGAAAAAATGGCAGAAGATTTGGGAGGACGGTGGTCATCCAAAGAGAATTGCCACGAAGGGGAAATACTATATCCTCGACATGTTTCCGTATCCGTCGGGGGATGGGCTTCATGTCGGGCATGTGGAGAATTATACGGCGACGGATATCCTCTCCCGGTACAAGCGCATGCAGGGATTCGAGGTATTGCATCCGATCGGGTGGGATGCATTCGGACTTCCGGCGGAGAACTTCGCGATCAAGACGGGCATCCATCCTGATCAGAAGACGCATGAGAATATCGCGAACTTCACGAGACAGATCAAATCGCTCGGCATGTCGTATGACTGGGATCGTGAGATCGATACTTCGAGCAAGGAGTATTATAAGTGGACGCAGTGGATGTTTCTCTTCCTGTACAAGAATGGTTTGGCGTACAAGAAGCGGGCGCATGTGAATTGGTGTCCGTCGTGTCAGACCGTGCTCGCCAATGAGCAGGTGATCGATGGGAAATGCGATCGTTGCAAATCGGAGGTGATACAGAAGGAGCTCGAGCAATGGTTCTTCAAAATTACGGATTTTGTGGAGGATATGGAAAGCGCGGACGGGAAGAAAATTTCCGGCTTGCTTTCGGGGCTCGAGAAGGTGGATTGGCCGCATTCGACCAAGGCGGCGCAGGCGAATTGGATCGGACGATCTGAGGGATCAATTGTAAAATTCAAAATTCAAAATCTCAATTTCCAAATAAATCCCAAATTTGAAAATTCAAAATCGCAAAATGAAGAGAGCTGTATCGAAGTATTCACAACGAGGGTGGATACGATTTTCGGTTGTACATATATAGTTGTCGCGCCGGAACATCCCATGATTCAGAATATCGAATATCGAATATCGAATATCGATGAGGTCAAAAAATATCAGGAGATTACGAAGAAGAAGACGGATTTGGAACGGACGGAGCTCAATAAGGACAAGACCGGGGTGAAGCTTGATGGGGTAGAGGCGATCAATCCGTTCACGGAGGAAGCGGTTCCGGTGTTCGTCGCGGATTATGTCCTCGGGAATTACGGCACGGGCGCAGTGATGGCGGTACCGGCACATGATGAGCGCGACTATGAATTCGCGAAGAAATATGATTTGCCGATTCGATCATCGGTTGTACCTATTGATGCGGAGAATCAAGAATCAAGAATCAAGAATCAAGATGATGTCAGTGGGATATTTACTGCAGATGGCACGCTTGTTGAATCCGGAGATTACTCGGGACTGAAATCAGCGGAAGCACGCGAGAACATGACAGCTTGGCTTGAAGAAAAAAAACTCGGTGCAAGGAAAGTGAATTATCGTTTGCGTGACTGGCTGATTTCCCGTCAGCGGTATTGGGGGGCGCCGATCCCGATCATTTACTGTGAGGACTGTGGGACGGTGCCGGTGCCGGAGGAGGATCTGCCGGTCGAGTTGCCGACCGATGTGGATTTCCGTCCGACGGGGGAATCGCCACTCCTTCGTTCGGAAAGTTTCCAAAATGTACGGTGTCCCAAGTGTGGGAAGTCGGCGCGACGGGAAGCGGACACCATGGATACCTTCGTGTGCTCGAGTTGGTATTACCTGCGTTTCGCTGATCCGAAGAATGCAGAGAAATTTGCCGATGCCGAGAAACTCGCGCAGCTTCTCCCGGTTGATTTCTACATGGGTGGCGCGGAGCATACGGTACTGCATCTCCTCTACGCGCGATTCTTCACCAAGGCACTCGCGAAACACGGATACCTCTCATTCGATGAGCCGTTCTTGAAGCTCCGTCACCAGGGCATGGTGCTTGCCGAGGATGGACGCAAGATGTCCAAGTCTCTTGGTAATGTCGTGAACCCAGATGAGGTCGTGGGTGAGCTCGGCGCCGATACCTTGCGCCTCTATGAGATGTTTATGGGACCGCTCGAAGATATGAAATCATGGAACACGGGGAGCGTCGTAGGATTGCGACGATTCCTGGAGAAAGTGTGGAAGTTACAGGGGAGAATATCGAATGTAGAAGATGGAATATCGAATACGAAATTAGAATCATTACTTCACCAGATTATACGGAAGGTGACGGAAGATATCGAGGCTTTCAAATTTAATACGGCGATTAGCAGTCTCATGATCTTGGTGAACGCGATGGAGAAGGAGGTCAATATTCCATATTCGACATTCAATATTCTTATGGTGTTGCTTGCTCCCTTCGCGCCGCATATTGCCGAAGAGATTTGGGAAAATATGGGGAATACGGAATCCATATTCCTCGAGCAGTGGCCGCAGTATGATGAAGAAAAAATGATGGAAGATACTGTGACAGTCGTCGTGCAGGTGAATGGTCGGGTGCGTGCGAATCTCTCGCTTCCGACCGGAAGCGATGAAGTAGTGGTGAAAGAAGCCGCGCTCGCCGATACGAATGTGCAAGTGCACATCGCTGGTAAGGAAATCCGGAAGGTGATTTATATCCAGGATAAGATACTGAGTATCGTGGTGTAGGATTTCAAACAGTCGGTCGTTCCGCTTTTGGAGCGGTGCGTCCGCTGTTTGAAATAGGAAGACAAAAAGAAAAGGGGTCCTTAGGTAGTTAGCCGTTCGGAACCCTTTTCGTCTTGATGAGTCAAGTATATCATTTGAAGGGGAAAAGTCAATAGATTGCTCTTTCCTCATCTCTTACTTCTAAACTCTTCTCCAAATCTCCAAAAAACTATGCAATGCGTGATACTGGCGGCGGGGCGGGGGGTTCGGATGGGGGCATTGACGGACAATATCCCGAAGCCGATGCTTCCGATTCGTAGCATCCCGAAATTGGACTATACGCTCCGCGCGCTCCCTCCCGAAGTAACGGAAGTGATACTGATTATCGGGTACCTCGGCGATCAGATTCGCGGACATTTCGGAAGGATCTGGGATGGGAAGCGGATCGTATATGTGGAGCAAGAGAGGCTCGATGGATCGGGCGGCGCCATACATCTCGCGAGGAAACTCGTGCGCGGGAGATTCCTCGTCATCAATGGAGATGATCTCTACTTGCAGGAAGATTTGGAGTGTTTGATGCGCCATGATCTCGCGGTGTTGGCGTGTGAAGTGGAGGATTCGAATCTGTTCGGCGTACTGGAGACCGATGCGGATGGGAAGCTCTCGAGTATCATCGAGCGGCCGCATGATGGCACGGTGAAGCTCGTGAATACCGGGGCGTATATGCTGAATGAACATTTTTTTCAGTATCCGCTGGTGTCGATTTCTGAGACGGAATTCGGATTGCCGCAGACCCTGGTCTCGATGCACAGCGAGCATGATATCGCCGTCCTGCGGACGAAGACCTGGTTCCCCATCGGGAATCCGGAGGCGTTAGTGGAAGCGCAGACAGTGATAGAGAAATTTGTTTGATATCGCCTGAATTTTTACAGCGGACGCACCGCTGAAACAGCGGAACGACCGTTATAAAAATTCTTTCTTATCTTCCATCTCTATTTTCTAAACTTTAATTTCTTCTTCAAATGAAAATGAAACGAATCGTGACCATCGGTGGGGGGACAGGGAGCTTCACTCTGCTCTCGGGATTGAAGAAGTATCCGGTGGCAATCTCGGCGATCGTCTCCATGGCGGATGATGGCGGTTCGACGGGGGTTCTCCGTGATGAGCTTGGCGTCCTGCCGCCCGGCGATGTGCGGCAGTGTCTCGTCGCGCTCTCCGAATCGTCGGAGAAACTTCGGACGCTCATGAATTACCGTTTCGAAAGCGGAGGACTCTCGGGGCATAGCTTCGGCAATCTCTTCCTCTCGGCATTGGAGAAGACGAGCGGGAGTTTCACGCGTGGCGTGGAAGAGGCGATGCAAGTCCTCAAAGTGCATGGTGAGGTGATCCCCGTGACGGAGAGTGATGGGAGGCTCGAGCTCGAATTGCTCGATGGAACCGTGCTGTGCGGTGAGAATGAGATCAATCAGCACAAGTCGTTTCAAAAAGTCGGAGTCAAAGAATTGCGTTTTTCCGGCGTGGTGAAGGCATACGGAAAAGCGTTGCAAAGAATCCGTCAGGCGGATCTCATCGTGATCGGTCCCGGGAATCTCTACTGCAGCCTCCTCCCGAATTTCATCCTGAAGGATCTCGCGCTCGCGATAAAGAAGAGCCGCGCCCAGGTGGTGTATGTCTCCAATCTCACGAATAAGCGCGGGCATACGATCGGTTTTGATGTGGATGATTATGTCTCGGCCATCGAGCGATATATCGGGAAGGGGCGGATTGATTTCGTATTGTTCCCGTCGCGTCGCCCAGGGAAGGCGTTGGTAGAGAAATATGAGCGCATGGAGGGAAAGGATACGCTCGTCGCATTTCAGAAGGGCAAGAATCCGAATCGCCGGTATGAAGTCGTGATGGCGGATATCGTCTCGGGGAAGATCCCGAAAGTGGACAAGAGCGATGTAGTTGCTTCGACCCGCGCCTTCATCCGCCATGACTCCGAACGCCTCGCACGGACGGTGATGTTTCTCATCGACCTCGAAATGAATCGGCGGATCGTGAAGGAAATAATTTAGAAGGGATATCAGATACTAGATATTGGATATGAGAGAAACAGACGGTCGCTCCGCCTGCGGGCGGTACGACCGCTGTTTCTTTTCGAAAATCTAAAATCATAATTTTCTCACTTTTTTCCTATGAAAATATTTTTTGATTTCGATGACACGCTGTTCGATACTTCGGCTTTCTCTGAAGGTCTCCAGCGTATTTTTGGGGAATACGGCACTTCGGAGGAAGTGTTTTGGGAGTCGTACCGTGAAATGAAAAAGGAATGTCCTACGGGAGGGTGGTCCTATTCTCCCGAAAAGCATATCGAAAAAATACAGATGCAACGAGGCATTTCTTTTGATAAGGATGTTATCAGGAAAAAATTGATGATGTATTTCGCCGATACGAAGCGTTTTCTTTTTTTGGATACGGAGGAGTCGCTCTCAACCCTCAGCGAGAACGGTCATATTCTGTACATTCTTTCGTTCGGGGATAAGGATTTTCAGATGGCGAAAGTTTCTGGAACAGGCATGGGATCTTTTCTCGAAAAGGTCATCGTGACGGATACGGATAAGGCCGAAGCGATGCGAAGGGAGATAGGTGTTCATGATGAAGTATGGTTTCTTGATGACAAGATACATTTCATCGAGTCGGTAAAAAAAGCCTTCCCATATGTGCGGACGATACTGGTACGGAGGAAAGAGGATCAGCATTGCAAGGAAAAATCAAGCGAGTTTTGTGATTATGTTGTGAGGGATCTGAGAAAGGCATTGGAGATTATCAAAGGCTGAGAGTAAAAAAGCCCGGCTCGATGATATCTGAGCGCGGGCGTTTTTTGTTGTTTTCGGATTTAGTTTTCTCGGTCGAGCTGAATTCTCTTGCGGAGGCGGAGGATAATGATGAGAAGAATGAGGAAATTAACTTCTATACCAGCGAAAATACCGTCATAGACCTGGTAGTCGGATGTTCCGAAAATTCCGAGGAGCACAATACCAATCAGGGCAACGACATAGCCGGTTTTTGCGACCGCGAAATCATGTGCCGTTTCTCGTTCATCCTTTTTCATTTTGTAGGATCTGATGTCGTGTTGTATGGCTCGCTTGAGTAAGAGGAGATAATAAATGAGCATGGCTGTAACCGCGATGATCCAGAGCAGAGGGAAGAGAACATCTTGCATGCTGGCTGGATTTTCTGTGGAAGTAAGATAATTCAGGTATTGATTTTGAATAATATAAAGTGGTATCCCGATGATTGTGCCAAAAATAAATACGAGAGGTGTCCGGTCTTCCTTCATTATGGCTTCTTTGAGTTCTGCGAATTTCATATGGTTGCAAGTGATTAATGATGCTTCTTGAGAGAAAAGAGATCTTTGAGGTCGAGGTTGAAGAGGCGGGCGATGCGGAGCGCGAGGAGAAGTGAGGGGAAATAATTCCCTTTCTCGAGCGCGATGATCGTCTGCCTCGAGACATCGACTTTGGAGGCAAGGTCTTCTTGGGAAATGCCGTGCTCTCTGCGGACATCAGCGACCCGATTGTGGATAGTGTCTTCCATGGGGGGGTCTGGTTAATGATTGATTATGACATGTCAAATACACTTTACACCCTATGAAAAAATATGTCAAGTATAGTATACATATCTGAATAAAAAAAGCCCGGCTCGATGATATCTGAGCGTGGGCGTCGGTCGGGTGGACTAGCGTGGACGAGGCGGTGGCGCCTTGATGACATGTACCATTCCATGGAGTCCCCGCTCTATGATATGCGGACCCTTGGAGAGTAATTCGCTTTCATCGTGTATGAGGATTTCTTCGCTGATGTCGTCTCCACTGCTTCCGAACGGGATGAGGATGACGGGGAATCCCGTATGTCCGCAGAGTGAGACTTTCGCGCACATCGTACGGAGTTCGTCCATACCTTGTGCGATGAAGAGGCTTTGCATGAGCTTGGGACTGATAATCATGAGCGTTCCTTTCGTTCAATGATTCTGTTGAGCCTGGGCGTTTACTATACTTCGATATAGGCATGGATCCGGTGAGCATCGAAGCCCGGATGTTTCTCATGCAGGATCTTTTTGATGCCATCCGCAAGCAACTGGAGGAGTATCGTCGCTTGTTCTTGATCTGGAGCGAGCAGGGGAATGCGACACTCTTCTCGTTTTTCGAAATCAGGACTGTGCACCCAATCGCTTTTTGCGAATGACCCGAAATCGCATTTCGTTGCCGGTCGTAGAAAATCGATTCGCCTGCTGATCTCCTGGAATAGGTCAAATGATGAACTTGGCGGGCACGAGATTCGAATAATCCCATTAAAGGACTGAAGCTTCATGGTATACTCCTTGGCGATAATCACTTGAGGCAGAGTATGCCTGTAATAGGGTATATTGTCAATCAGATGCCTCAAGAAATAGCTTTATTAAACATGCTTTAACTGAAAACAGCGGTCGCACCGCTCCAAAAGCGGAACGACCTCTCCGGTTTTGGTGAATATAAGGTAGAATGGGAGGAGAGATTTTCAAAGAGCATGTATCGGATATTTTTTACAGCGGACACACCCCATGAAATAGACAGAAATTTCACGGGGCAAACCGCTCCAAAAGCGGAACTACCCTGCCTACCGGCAGGCAGGCGTTATAAAAAATCTTCTGTTCTCTATCTCCTCACCTCTAATCTCTAAATTCTCAACAGTATGTGTGGCATCGTGGGATATGTCGGGAAAGAACAGGCGGTGGATTTCCTCATC
>CAYOIM010000014.1:0-21512 GCA_964404075.1 uncultured Bdellovibrionales bacterium
ATATCAAACTTGTGCAACAGAACTTACAGGGGAATATCTGGAAGTATGCGCTGATACTGATCGCGAATAAGCGTGTTTTCGTGGCGATTCTCGGGGTATATTACCTCACTATTCCGGATGTGACGGCGCAGACTATCGGGACTCTTTTGCTTCTCGGTAAGATAGCGGGATTCCTTTTCGAGATTCCGAGCGGGTATGTATCGGATAAATTGGGGCACAAACAGGCACTTATCGTATCGAGAATATCGATGCTTACTTCCACGACATTTTTTCTTCTTGCAAACGATGCGGTATTTCTTGGACTCGGGGGGATATTTCTTGCCATCTCAAATGCTTTCCAAAGTGGAACGGGGAGTGCTTTCATGCATGAGACCCTTCGCGGATTGAAACGCGAACGAGACTATACGAAGATAATGGGAAAAATTGGATCGATCGGATTCGCGGTACCGATTCTTTTCATGATGACCGTGCCTTTCCTCGTCAGTATCAGCTACAAGCTCCCCTTCATTATTTCTTTGGTCACAGATACTATCGGTTTGTTCGCGACGCTCGCTCTCATTGCGCCGAAAGTTTCACCAGAACATGTTGAAGAAATCAGACTGACGAATTTTTGGCAGGTAATACGGGAGGGGCATCGGTCGCATTTTTTTGTATTTTCTCTCTTTTCTGGAATTATCAGCGGAGTATTTTTTGCGGTAGGAGGTTTTCGCGCCCCGTATCAATCATTTCTGGAGATACCGGTTATTTGGTTTGGTGTCTTGTTTGGATTGGGACGGATGGGCGCCTCACTCATGCTCGCGTATAGCGGAAGGATTAAAAAAATGATGAATATATTCTCATTTTATCGGTTCGAGCTCATCCTTTATACGATATTATTACTTTCTCTCGGTGTGACGACGACTTGGTGGGTAATCGCGGGCGTGTTCCTCGTCTCCAATGCATTCCAGTGGGGTCTCAGTCGAATTGATGAGGGGTATCAGATGGACATCATCAATACGAGCAAGTTCAAGGCAACCCTGCTTTCGGTTGGTGCGCAAATGGAGCTTGTTATTGGAGCAATCGCCAGTTTCGGACTTGGTTTCGCCATCGAACATTTCTCGTATCAATATGGGTTTCTTTCTCTCAGCATTGTTTTCGTAGCCATTCTTCTTCCTTTGTATATTTTCATCGCAAGGCGGTACAAAAATGATCCCTATTTCACCTTTTTGAGAGCATGAGGACGCTTATGGTATAATAGAACCGGTTACTTATTACGATTCTATGAAATACCTTTTTTCGTTGTTCGCAGTTTCTCTGGTCGCGGTCTCCCTTTCGGGGTGCTCACTTTCTGGCAAGGGCGGGAAGGACGGATCTATCGCTATTACCGGCGCGTCGGGGAGCATCCTCAAGTCTTCGGATTCGGGGGTGACTTTCGTTCCCAAGGTGAAGATCGATGACAAGACCGTGCTTCCGGCGGCGGATATCCTGACGATGAGCTTCGATCCGCAGAATCCGTCGATCCTCTATGCGGGGACGGAGACGGACGGCATTTTCCGTTCGTGGGATGGAGCGGAGCACTGGGAACGCATCAATTTTCCTCCGACGCGCGTGTTCGGTATTATCGCGGACTTCCGCAATTCCGAGAGGCTCCTCGCGACCGGCGTCTGGAAGAAAGTTGGCAAGATCTATGAGAGTGTGGACAGCGGTAAGAATTGGAAGGAAGTGTACACCGAGCCGGGCGAAGGGACGGTCGTCACATCCATCATACAGAGCCGTCTCGATCCGCATGTCGTCTATGCGGGAACGAGCGGCGGTGTGATTCTGCGGAGTGATACGAGCGGAGAAACCTGGCGGAATTTCGGGTTGGCCAAAGGACCGGTGACGGATATCCACCCGCATGCGGTGAAGGGGGATGCGTTCATCGCGGCGGTTTTCAATATCGGGGTTATCCGGACGACCGATGGCGGGAAGAAGTATATCGAGAGCGAGTCGTCGGATTTCCCTCCGGATCCGCGCAGTGCGAATCAGATCACTGCATCCGGAAGCGTACTCACCATCGCGGCGGACCCGCTCCGCCCGGAGGTGCTTTACACGGGCATGCAGGGTGGCATGTATCGTACGGAGGATTATGGCAAGACTTGGAAGAATATCGATATCATCGAAAGCTCGCGGAAATTTCCGATTCGTGCCATCTCGGTGAATCCGACCAATTCGGATGAGATCGCGTATTCGGCGGGGGATACTTTCTACCGTTCGCGGGATGCCGGGAAGAGCTGGACAACGACACGCCTCCAGTCGGACAAGGCGGCGAGCGTCATCGCGTACGATTGGCGGAGTCCGAGCGTCATCTATGTCGGATTGCGAAGTTACAAATAAATGGAGAATACGCATATGATAAAAGAATGTATCGAAGCGAACCGGGAACACTTCGAATCCGCAGTATTTCATTTCGAAGAAGAGGCGGCGAAGCTCCGCACGGGTCGCGCGAATCCAGCACTCGTCGAAGGACTGCTCGTCGATTACTATGGCGCAAAGACACCGCTTCGGCAGATGGCGACGATATCGACTCCGGAGGCGAGGCAGATACTCATCTCACCGTGGGATCGCGGTGCGATCGCGTTCGTCGAGACAGCGATCCGCGAGTCGGACCTCGGTCTCAATCCATCCAATGATGGCACAGTGATACGCGTCGTCCTCCCTGCCCTGACCGAAGATCGCCGGCGCGATCTCGTGAAAGCGCTCAATCAACGAGCGGAGGATGCCCGCATCTCCGTCCGGAATACCCGGGAAGACATTTGGCGGCAGATTCAGGAATGGGAGAAGGAGGGCGCTATCGGCGAGGATGACAAATTCCGCGGCAAGGAAGACCTGCAGAAAGTCGTCGACGAATACAATGCCCGTCTCGAATCGCTCCGGGAGAAGAAAGAGTCGGAAATAATGACCGTTTAAGAAAACGGAATACCCAATACTTAATTTCTAATATAATTCTTCAATTAAAAATTTGATATTTGATTATTGATTAGGAATTTGATATTTGATATTTATGCTTGCAACTATTCTCATCTTCATCATCATCCTCGGTCTGCTCGTCTTCGTGCATGAGGCGGGGCATTTCCTCGTCGCCATCTGGAACGGTATCAAGGCGGAAGAATTCGGTTTTGGTTTTCCGCCTCGCGCATTTGGGTTCTACAAGGATGAGACGACCGGCAAGTATCGTTTCGTCTGGGGGAATAGGGATGTGGAGAGCCGGAACACGGTTTTTTCCATGAACTGGCTCCCACTCGGAGGATTCGTCCGTATCAAGGGAGAGGATGGCAGTAGTCAGGATCCGGACAGTTTCGCGGGGAAGTCCGCATGGATCCGGGTGAAGGTGCTCGGTGCCGGTGTGTTCATGAATTTCATCTTCGCGTGGCTCCTCGTCTCGCTCGTCCTCATGATTGGTTTCCCACAGGCGATTGACTCGACGAATCGCGCGCAGTATCCGGATACGAAGATCTATATCACCAATGTCCTCCCGAATACGCCAGCCGCCCAGATGGGAATCATGGCGGGGGATCAGGTGGTCTCGATTGATGGAACTGCCGTGACGAGTCTCGAAGAAGTGAGTACCACGATTAAGGAAAAGCAGGGTGCGGAAATCATGATGGAAGTGGATCGTCTCGGAAAGAGATTGGAGCTTCGCGGTACGCCACGCGTGGATCATCCAGCGAATGAAGGCGCGCTCGGTATCGGATTTACCGAGACCGCTATCGTGAAACTTGGATTCTTCAAATCTTTCTATCAGGGCGCGATCAATACCTTCGAGATGACAAGGCAGATCATCCTCGCGATCGGTCGTATGGTCGGGATGCTTTTCGGCGGGGAGCGGGTGGTGGTCGATGTGACGGGTCCGGTCGGCATCGTCTACATGACGAAGCAGATGAGTGACCTGGGTCTCGTCTACCTCCTCCAGTTCGCGGCGATCCTCTCGATCAACCTCGGCATCGTGAATATCCTCCCATTCCCCGCCCTTGACGGGGGGCGCATCTTCTTCATCCTCCTCGAGAAACTGAAGGGTCGTCCCGTCACGCAGAAAGTGGAGATGGCACTCCATCAGATCGGCTTCATGCTTCTCCTTCTCCTCATGGCGATCATCACCATTCGGGATTTCTCCCAGTTCCAGTTATTGGAAAAACTGAGCCGGTTTTTCTAATGGGAATGTGGAATTGGCAGGAAATTGTGAAAATATCGAAAAAGCCTCATTTTCGGATGAGTTTTTTTACTTTATTCAAGCCAAATTATGCTTATCATGCTTGACCCGCACACCAAATATGAGCTTGAAGAGGTAGCTTGATAGTATAAAACGGATGTATATCAAAGAAATGGCTCAAATAGAGTGTATTTTGCCTTCTCGGCACGGCTCATATTTGGTGTGCGGGTTGACAAAAGAGAAAATATCTGCTATTATCGCGTGTTAGTAATTGTGACCATTGAATCTATGAACGAGCACGACATCGTATACGAATTGAAGCGCAAAGCGGGACTTATCCTATTTTCTGGCGTAGGAGTCGGCGTCCTCGCTTTTCTGGGACTGCTTATTTTCCAGCCGGCATATCGAGCCGATATCGACTTCCTCGTCTCACCGAAAAATGCGACGGGGGCGGATTACTATACACTGTCTCGATCATCCGAATATCTCGGGAAAGCATTGGCGCAAATCGTCGTGAGTGAGAAATTTATGGAAGCGGGTTTTGATTCCGGTCTTGTCGATCGCACGGAGTTTCCGGTCGATAAGAAGGATCGTTTGAAGGAATGGAGTGATACGGTGAGCGTGTCTCGTGGTTCCGAAGGTGGCATGCTCCATGTCCGCGTACTCGCGAAGTCGAGTCGGAGTGTCGAGCGGACAGCGAAGGCGGTCACAGATATTCTTTCGAACAATGCAACAGACTTTCTCGGGAGTGGATCCGAAGTAGATATCCGCATTCTCTCGGGACCGATCGTGGATCGCAATCCTTCTCTCACAGAGCTCGCTCTCGGTACGATCGGCGGGTTCATCATCGGTGCATTCTTTGTTATTTTTTCTGTCTTGTATCGGATAAGTGTTCGGGTGAATCAGAATCATAATTTTTCGCGGCAGTAACTTCGGATATTCACGATTTGCTCCGATAGATTATCGGGGCAAGGGTGAGAATCGGAATGGGTCTGGTTCTTCAAATGTCATTTGACAATATGAAAGGGGTAGAATCATGCTACACCGTATTATCGCACTGCTTTGTGCAGTGTTGCTCGCGGGGTGCATCACGATGCCCCAGACAGTCGATATTGGCGGAGTAAATGGTCCTCTCTCTGCGCAAGCAGTAGATGGGAAAATTGCGCTCCCTATCGACCCGACGGCGTTCCTCGGAGTGCGTAGTACGCCGGATATCGAGTCGGGGAATTTCACCGTTGTGTACGCGCGTTTTCCAATTGGTCCCGATGGGATGCTTGCGGAATTCGATGTACGCAGGGTGACCTCGCCAGCATTTGCAGTGGGTCCCGATGGGAAGGAATATCTGGCACAGGCATTGTTTTGGGGGTTCGCGACTTGTGAACCCACCTTGGCTGTAATCATCGAAGGAACGCGAAACCTGAAGGGGTTCTCCGCTGTCCTCTCGAATACGACACGGGATAAGTTTTATGATCTCCATGGTCGTTCAATCAGTGTGGATGTCGCACAGTTTCATGCGATAAATACACGAAATGGTGATTACCGTCGGCAGATAATCGCCAAAAGCGGTTCGCGACTGGATAATTTCCAAGTGGTAACCCGTTTCGACGAGGTTATCCATAGCTGGAAGCTCTACGATACTGCCAAGCACATTGGCAGGATCAGAAGCCCGTACCCGCTTGAAATAATCCAGGGGGTGGCGCGGATCAATCCGCAACATTCTCACATGGAGAAGTTTCTTGCGACGACCTCCGGGTCGGTCAATCCGTTTGCATTGAAGATGTCTGTCGCCAATGTGGTTATGGAATACCTCATGGCAAGCAATACCCCGGCAATGGGGTGGACCATCGATTCGATGATTTCAAGGAAGGACCAAGCACTCAACATCTGGGCGTGGGATAGGCTTAGAATGCAATCCCTGCCTGACTGTCTGCCGGAACCAACAAGGAGAATGAAATGAAACGCATTTTGTTGTTCATTGCTATCATGGCATACGCCATGGTGGCCGGTGCAGCCGAGAAGGCATGCATCGATTTGGGTCGCGATCCCTTCGGGAATCGCGATGCGATGCCGGCCTTGATAGCGCTCGTGGGTGCGGAGGAGGCGAAAGTCTTCGCCGAACTCATGGCGACGACATCGGGGGAGGAAGTGACTATCACCCCTGACATGCGCTTCGACATGGAGTTTGGGAACTATAAGCTCCAGAAGGATGTGTGTGTCAATGGGAACGAGCGCGCAACGGCGTTCGTGAGTCCGAAGACAGGGAAAGTAGTTTTGTTTCCCTGGAAGTGCCTGAACCCGTCGCTCCTCGTGTCGCATCGGGCTGAAGTGGTGGCGCAAGTCGCACCTCCAGCTCAGGTAGCTCCCGTCGTAGCACCTGTATCGGCAACAGTTGCTCCGGCACCTGTCGAAACAGCACCACCGGCTTCCGTCTCCGCTTTTGATCCGCCTCGGCGTATCGAGATTGAAGCGGGTGCGGGTATCGGTGCGTGGACCAATAGCCTTGCGAAAGGTGATTGGGCATACGCCGAAGCTCTCCTTTGGAACGAGGTGGGTGGCGGGAAGTCCGTCGGCGCCGGCTTCTACGGGAATTATGGGAGTGGCGAAAGCAGGCTCTCGGACTATTCCTGGAAGGAGCACGCCCTCGGTGTTCAAGTGGGGGTTAAGGGTTCCTACAAGGACGACGATGGCAAGCCTGCGAATTGGCAAGCCAAACTCCGTCTCCTCCAAGAAAGGATTCATGGTGGCAGTCCGACCTCGGGCTACGCCATGTCGCAGGAGAACATGAAGGTCGGCCTTTACCTCGAAAACATGAAGCGGATCAATGCCGAGTGTATCGAGGGGTGGAGTATCGAGGGGTGGAAATCCTTTGATGCCTCTATCAAGTCCACCTGGGCTGGCGACACACTGCAGAAGCGCGATCAGGCACAAGCGAATTATGTCCGCGAGTGCCGTATCGACAAATTGTGGCGGTGGCGACTCTCGACCGGTCTGTCTTGGACGGGTTGGGATCATCAGACCTGGGCAGCCCTCGGCGTGGAGTTGAAGTACGACTTCTCAAACAAGGTCGTCCTGGCATTTGGCCCGAACCTGAAGGTGCCACTCGGCGTTTCGAGTGTGTACGCGGGTCGGTCGGTGGCTGACATGGCGACGCTCGGCTTTGGGATTCGTCTCGAGTACGGCGACAAGTGGCGCTACGACGATGAAAATCGTCGAGTCGGGGAGATCGTTGAGATCGACCCAACTACGGGGGCACCGATCACTGCTGTGCCGGCGACTCCGGTTGCGGGTACAGCTCCGGCGGTAGGTTCGCCAGTGGCAGTACCAGTAGCACCGGCGACGCAAGCAGTGAGCAAGGGCAGCGACCCATGCTTTACCTGTGACAATCGTCCGGGCAGTTGGCAACCTTTGGAATAACAGCGGTTGCTACAAGGGGCGGGAGAGGAATCGACATCGTCGAAACCACTCTCGCCCTCTTTTTTTTGCAATGATCATATTTTTTGGAAAATTTTTTTACAGCGATCAAATAGCGGTCGTTCCGCTGTCTCAGCGGTGCGTCCGCTGTTTGAGATTTTTCGCTGAGAATTTTTTACAGCGGACGCACCGCTCCAAAAGCGGAGCGACCGTTATAAAAAATGTGCGTCCGCTGTTTCAAACCAATCCCTTCTTTTTGCTTTATAAAAGCCATATTCTCCACTATTGACAAAAGAGCTTTTTTGGAGTATACTGGTAGGTTCTGATACATGGGGTATTGGGACAAGTTTTCTACTCGGATTTCGGATTGGTCTCCGGAATTCATTTTCGCCACTCAGTGGCAAAGGAGGAAATCATGACCAAGTTCTTCACAGCCGCTTTGGCGGCAATCGCAGTATCGGCATCGGCCATGGCGGCGACTTTCCATGTCCCGCCAAACGCTACCGTCACCGGTTCGCCGGATGGGACTATTTCCTGGTCCGGTGTGTCTATCGGAAGTGTTGTTCATTTTCGGGATACCAACTCGGCTCCGGTCGAATACAAGGTCGGCGGGGCGACTACCGGTAGCGTCAAGCTTCAGGAAGTTGCTTCTTACGGTGGGCGTTTCCAGCTCATCGACGGGAATGGCAATTGGGCATACCTCAGTCCGCAAGGTGCGCGTTTCAATGCTGTCGGCATTCGCGTTGAGTGCTCGCATCCCGACGGATGCGCGCTCGAGATCGATCTCAAGGCGCGACCGGTTCCGGCGGCGGCGGTAGCACCGACCGGTGTCTACTATGGCCAGCCGGCGACGCAGCAAGTCGCAGCCGTTCCGGTTGTGGCTTACCAGGCGCAGGCAGTTCCTGCGGCCGTCGTGGCACCCGCTCCGCCCGCGCAACAGCGTATACAACAGCCCGGTTACGAGTGGAAACTCGTGCCGACCGCGCCTGCGCCGACGGTGGTGGTGACACCGCCCGTCAAGAAGGTTGTCGTCGCCAAGAAGGTCGATGACGGCTGTGTCGCGGGCAAGCCGATCGAGACGAAGGATGGCACGATCCAGTGCATTCCCAAGGTCTTGACCCGTATCGGTGATGCACCGAAGCCGGTCGAAGCGGCTCCTGCTACTCCGCCGGCAGCTTCGGCACCGGCAACAGCGCCCGCCGCTCCGGCAGCCAAGGAACCCGCCGCAGGCCCTACCGCTCCGCCTGCCGCAACGGCGGCACCCGCCGTCAAGAAGGGATAATTCCCTTCTCTCAACCTCGAGCCCGGACATGATTCTATGTTCCGGGCTCGAATTCTTTCTTCTATAATACTTTCCTGTTTCGCGATATAATGAAGCGGATACATGTATGTCATCATCTTACACAATTTTTCCCGTGACCGCCTTTCAAGAAAAAATAATTTTCTTTGCTTTAGTGTTTCTCCTTGGGATGGTTTCTCTCATCGGTGCGACGCTTGGCGCGACGCCGAGTATTCTGTTTCTCTTCGCTCTCGGCATTTCTTTTCTCCTCGCCTTGCTCTTCCCTCGTCCGGTCGTATGGGCGATGATGACACTCACGATTCTCTTCGAGCGGTTTTTCACTCTGCAACCACTCGTATTCGGAAAGAGCGTCGTGAAACTCTATCCGATCGACATGATGATACTCGGTCTCCTCGGAGCGCTCTTCGTGCAGTGGCTTCTGTTTCATCATCGGAAGAAGACTCTGCCATGGTCGGATATTTGGCTTCTCCTTTTTTTCGGTTATATTACTTTGCTCTTTTTGTTTTCGGTATTCGGTATCGCGGGGAGTGAGTCCTCAGTCGCTTTCAGCACTTGGAAGCAATATGTTTTCTATGCATCGATCTTTTTTCTCGTTCGTTTGGCGGTGACATCTCTCGATGATCTGAAAATATTTGCGAAAGTGATGCTTGGTTCCATTATGAGCGCCATCATTTTTCTCATGATTGGTATGGTGCGTGGAGAGGGACTTTGGAGCGAATATACGCCACTTTCTACAGCTGGGGTACGCATCCTCGCCTTCCCGCATGCTTTGTTTTTTTCTCTCGCATTGATGGTCTCATTCCTCCTTCTCTCGACGGATGTCATTCGTGGCAAATGGCGGACGGCATTGTTTACTCTCGTACCACTCCTCTCCATCGGTATCATCGGATCACTCATGAGGCACCTGTGGCTCGCTCTCGGGGTGGCATTCATCATTGGATTACTCCTCCTTCCGATCAAACATTGGAGCCGGTTCATACGAAATGGTGGTGCCTACCTCGGAATGCTCTCGGTATTCGCTCTGCTCTTTCTCTCGATACTCTCGCTTATGCCGCACAGCTCACTCACGGAGAGGATATGGTATTCAATCGACATTGTCTCGACCCGCATCACTTCCATCGGTGATACCTATGATGAGAGCGCGGCGTGGCGCGGTGCCGTCTGGCAGAGCGCATTCGCTCGTTTCGCCGAACATCCCCTCATCGGTATCGGTCTCGGGAACAGCGTCCCGGTCGAGCTCGGGGAGTATCGGGATATCATTGAGGTACGCAATATCCATAATTCCTGGTTCGCACTCATCGTACAGACGGGACTCATCGGGTCGATGCTGTTTTGTTTGTTTCTCGTGAGCCTTTTCAAGTCAGTGTTTCGATTGAGGGGAGGGGATGAATTGGCGACGCTTTCGCGGGTGATCCTCATCACGCTTTCGGCATTTTTCGTGGTCGTGTTTTTCTTCCAGCCGTATCTCGAGACGAATCTCCTTTCTCTCTTCTTTTGGGCACTGCTCGGGTTGATGGCGATACTTTCGCGAAAAGATTTTTTTGGACGAATCTAAAGGTATGCGCATACTCGAAGTCAATAAATTTTTCTACATGAGGCGGGGGGCGGAACGGCATTTCCTCGATCTCATCGCATTGCTCAAAAAGAATGCTCACGAGGTTGCTGTTTTCTCTATGCGACATCCGGAGAATTTGGCATCGGAATGGGAGCGATATTTCGTCTCGCATGTCGGGTATAATGACGATGATTCGACCTTCTGGGAAAGAGTTATCGGAATGGGGAGATTGTTTTGGTCTTTCGAGGCGAGGAGGAATTTCCACCGGCTCCTCATTGATTTTAAGCCAGATGTGGTTCATGTGCACAATGCGTATCATCAGCTCTCGCTCTCATTTTTCCCGCTCGTGGAGCAGTTAGGCGTTCCGTTTCTCATGACAGTACATGACTACGCGATGATTTCTCCCGACAAAGATGCGTACTATCCGGAGGTCGGTCAGCAGTATTGGAAATTTCTTCGGGTGAAAAAATACGGATTCGGAAAGCGACTCCTGCTCGTGCTGAAAAAATACTGGGAGGATTTCTTTGGTTTCTATGATGCTGTTGATCGATTCATCGTGCCGAGTCATTTCGTTGAACAAATACTTCTTTCCGCGGGCATATCGAAGAATCGGATTGTGGTCATCCCACATTTCATTTCGGAGCAGGATGTCGCTCCCAAAGAGATTGTTGATTTCGAGATCCCTGAAAAATATCTCTTCTCTTTCGGCGCCCTCTCGTATGAGAAGGGTATAGAGACACTCCTTCATCTTTCTACCGAGATAAAAATTCCTATTGTGTTTGCCGGACGCATGGAAGGGGCATTTGATTTCGAGAAATATCCCTTTGTGAAATATATCGGTACGCGGACGAAAGGAGAACTCCAGACGCTTATACGAAAATCCATGGCGGTCGTCTCCGCATCGACTCTGCCTGAGACATTCGGACTTACCGCTCTCGAGACGATTGCCCTCGGGAAGCTTTATTTCGCACTGGATCGCGGAGCATTATCTGAAATCATCCGAAATGGAGAAAATGGATTCCTCGCGAAGAATCAGGAGATGCTTGCTGATGTGGTACGGAAATTTCTTGCTGGGGAAATCATTTTTTCGGATGATGACGAGATACGGAGACGCGTGGAGGAACGGTTCGGATCATCGGTATATCTCGCTCAGTTCAAGGTTCTTGTGGGGGCTCTGACGACGAAAATCATTGACAAGAGGTGAAAAAGGTGGTATATGTATATCATTGCTTTTTAACATTTTTCGACGGAGGATACGCGTAATGCAGGATCCTTTCGAGGAGCAACAGCGGCTGGTTCGGCGGGTACAGTGGGCGTTTCGGAACTTCCATATGGTGCTCGCTGGTTCGGCGGTAATCTGTTTTGTTGTTCAAATCGCCCTCACGGGCATTCTTTCCTAAGGGGGAAAAAGATGGATAAGATTTTTGGATTTGTTCGGAGGGAGTGGTTCCCGATTATGATTCTTTGCGTTCTGGCGTACGCCATATGGGGCGACCATGGACAGAAGAAGGACATCTATACCAAGGGAGGTGTAAGTATCACCTTGGTTTCATCAGCTGATGCCTCTATGAAAGTCATTGGTGAAGCATTAGAGAAAGACCAGTGGATATACAATGGGCGATGTAATAATTGTCCCCAGTTCGTAGTCACCCTTGATTCAAGGAGTGGAGTGTATAAGATTCTCGACCTAAGGGAAGATATGGTGTTTGGGTATTTTTCTGATCCGGAAGAGGTCTATTGGCAGATCCAGGATATCCAGAAAGATATCGGAACAAAAAGTAGAATCCGCATGTAGCGTCGAAGACATGCATGTTGCTGAAGCGGAGTGTGATTCGAAAGGATCGCGCTCTGTTTTTTTATTCCTGCAAGGCAGGAACATCTAGATCCTGGGTCAAGCTCGGGATGACAAAAGGTGGTGCTCTGAGATACAGCGGTCGCACCCCTCCAAAAGCGGAACGACCGTTCCGCTTCATGCACCTATTTTCCAAACATGATCCGGGCATCGAGGATGCGGAAGTCCTTGGCATGCTCCGTGACGACGAGCGGATTGATGTCGATTTCGGAAATCTCTGGGAAATCGACGACGAGTCGAGAGAGTCGACCGAGGCACTGCGCGAGCGCGTCGATATCGATACCTGCCTGTCCGCGTGCGCCGGCGAGGAGTGGGTAGGACTTCAATTCTCTTATCATGGCGTTCGCGTTTTCGCTATCGAGCGGTGCGAAACGGAATGCCGTATCTTTGAATATCTCGACGAAGATACCCCCGAGTCCGACCATGAGGAGCTTGCCGAGACCCGGTTCATCCTTCATGCCGAGAATGATTTCTTTGCCGCCCGGTTTCGCCATTTCGACGATGACCGCACCATCGAGCCGCGCGGTCGGGATTTTCTCCGTGACATTTCGGAGGAGGGTATCATAGGCATCACTCGCCTGTTCCGGAGCGACACCGAGCATGACCCCGCCCGCATCACTCTTGTGCAGGATATCGGGAGAAATTATTTTCAGGGCGACGGGACCGTCGATCATGAGAGCGGCGGCACCGGCTTCGGTCGCCGAACGCACCTCGTAACTCCGGAGAATCGGGAATCCGTATGCGGAGAGGACGGCATACCCCTCGCTTTCCGTGAGACGATCACGGCCTTCTTTTCTCGCGAGCGCGATGATGTCGTGCGCTTTCACGGCGTCGATGTCCGGAAAGGAGAACATTGTCGATACGATCGCCTTTTTCGATTTCGAGAAAGCGTATATGCCCCCGAGCGTTTCCGCGGCTTCTTCCGGATAAGTGAAGAGCGCGATATCGGATTTTCGCAGGAGTTCGCTCCCTTTTTTGAGCGCGTCTTTTCCGGCGAAGACGGCGAGCACGGGTTTTTTGGATTGCTCCTTGGCGCGGATGATCGCACTGGCCGTTCCGATGGCATCGGTCATGCTCTGCGGCGTGACGATGACGATCATCGCATCCACCTGCGCATCGCTTCCGATGATATCGAGCGTATGGGTATAGCGATCGGCGAGCGCATCACCGAGGACATCGATCGGATTTTTCGTGCTTGCCGCGGGCGGGAGGAATTCCATGAGGCGAGCTTGCGTTTCCGTCGAGAGGGTCGCGAGCGAGAGATCGTTTTGGATGAGCGCGTCCGTCGCGAGGACGCCGAGTCCGCCGGCATTGGTCACGATGGCGACGCGATTTCCCGCGAGGGGCGGATTCTTCGAGAAGCCTTCGAGGAGATTTTTCAGGTGGTTCATGCTCTGCGCGCGGATGGCGCCTCCTTGGCGGATGAGCGCGTCATAGGCGGCATCGCTTCCGGCAAGCGATCCGGTATGCGAGCTCGATGCCTTGGTGCCCGCAGGAGTCGTACCGGATTTGAGGATGATGACCGGTTTCGGATCCGGAAGCGAGAGCAGACTTTGGCTGGATGCCATGAAATGTTCCGCCGACGAGATATCTTCGGAATAGAGCGCGACGACCTTCGTCGATGCGTCCTCTTTCGCCCAGTTAAGAAAATCCTTTTCCGCGAGAACGGTTTTGTTGCCGACGCTCGCGAAGATCGAGAAGCCGAGTTCGGCATGCGTGAGGTCGAGGAGCGCGGTCGAGAGAGCGCCGCTCTGGGAGAAGAAGGCGATGCTTCCTTTTTTCGGCATGAGTTTTGCCGATGCGAATGAGGCATTGAGCGAGAGCGATGGCGCGAGATAGCCGAGGCAATTCGGTCCGAGAACCGATATGCCGAATTCCTGCGCGATGTGGACGATATCTTCCTCAAGTTTTGCTCCGAGCGCTCCGGTTTCCTTGAATCCCGCTGAGATGATGACGGCGGAACCGATACCTTTTTCTCCGGCTTCACGGAGGACGGCGGGGACGATTTTCGCCGGGACGATGACGATGGCGAGCTCGGGCGTCTCGCTGATGTCTCTCAGGCTGTCGAAACAGCGGCGATTGAAAAGTTTTTCTGCCTTGGGATTGACGAGGAATACTTCGCCGGTATAGCCGCCGAAGAGGATATTGTGCGTGAGATCGTTGCCGACGCTCCCTGCGGTCGTCGAGGCGCCGATGATGACGATGGATTTCGGTCGGAAGAGTTTTTGCAAGGACATATCGGTTTTTTTTATTTTCTTTCTTTCATTGTACCTCATGAATGACACTCTTGACAAAAAAGCCATAATTTGCTATGATGTACGGTTGAGTTTTAACTGGTATAAAAGCATTGTATATGAAAAGTTTTGGCTTGAAAGAGGGTCTTTTCGCGGTTTTCGGACTTCTCATCATCGGGATTCCGTTTTTGGCTTTCGGCGGGCATCATGTGATTTATGTGGATAAGAATGCTACTGGCACGGAAACGGGATCGAGCGATGCTCCGTACAAGAGCATCGGTGCCGCGCTGAAAAATGCGAATGATGGCGATGAAGTGCGGGTGAAGAATGGAAGTTACCATGAAAATATCGTTCTCCCGAAAGAAGTGAAGCTGACTTCCGACAAGAATGATCGCGACAAGGTGACGATCGAGGGCGATGACAATGATCCGACGATCCTCATGAAGGATGGTTCCAAGCTTTCCAAGGTGACGATCGAGGGCGGTCGCCATGGTATCCGTGTGGACAAAGGCGCCGAGGCGCATATTTTCGATGTGCTTGTCGATGGGAGTGACCGCGACGGCATCCATATCGACGAATCGAAGAAGAAAGACAAGAAGCATCGCGTTTTCATCGACAAGACAGAGGTGAAGAAGAGCGGCAAGGCCGGTATCTATTCGGAGGAGCGATTCGTCGTCGTGACGAAGAGCAATATCCATGACAACGATCTCGACGGAATCGATTTCCAGGATGGCGTGAAAGCATGGATCGAGGATACCCGGGTGCATGCCAATGACGGATCGGGACTGAAGATCGATCTCAATGGCGCCGATATCTGGACGAACAAACTGACGATCCGCGACAATAAGCGCGAGGGTGTCGAGGTGTCCGCCAAGAGCGCGAAAATCGGCAACTTCGGATTGAAAAAGGCGACGATCATCGGCAATAAGAACTATGGTGTGGCGAAACTCCGCCGTCTCAATGCGCCGGTATCGCTCCTTACGGGACATGTGTTCATCGAGAAGAGCCGCGTGGAGGGGAATGGCAAGGGGGTCGTTTCCGGCGTGATATTCGTGAAATGAATTCGTTCTGATTTCTCGCTGGGCGGAGATTTTTCCCGCTTCGGCATTTTGATCGACAGAGTATGAAGATAGCATTCATCGGACAAAAAGGAATACCAGCCATTTCGGGCGGCGTGGAGAAGCATGTCGAGAAATTGGCGGTGGAACTCGTGCGTGCGGGGCATGAGGTCGTTTGCTATGTGCGATCGCCGTACACGCCGCAGGCGCTCCATGTCTATGAAGGAGTGAGGCTCATCCATCTCCCGAGCATCCGCACCAAGCATCTCGATGCCATCACGCATACTTTCTGCGCGAGCATGCATGCCCTGTTCGCCGATTACGATGTCATCCATTTCCAGTCGATCGGACCATCGACGCTCGCATTCATCACGCGGATTTTCAAACGATCGGCGCGGACGGTGGCGACTTTCCACAGCCGTGATTATTTCCATGCGAAGTGGGGGTTGCTTGCGCGGTGGTTCCTCCGGATCGCCGAGCGGCTCATCCTCTTCGTCCCGGAACGCACTTTCGTCGTGAGCGAGACACTCGCGGAATATGTGCGCGATACCTATGGCAAAGAATGCCTGGTCATACAGAACGGCGCCGATGTCTCCTCGACCTGCGATGCGTCGTCGCTTTCGACATTCGGTCTCAGGCCGAAGCAGTATGTGGTGTCGGTCAGCCGGCTCCTCGCGCACAAGGGCATCCATTATCTCGTGAAGGCTTTCATGGATCTGGAGGATACGAACCGGTTGCCGAATAATTTCAAGCTCGCGATCGTCGGGACGCATGCGGGGACATCGGAATATGAGGAATATCTCAAAGTGATGGCGATGGGTCGTGACTCGATTGTCTTCCTCGGTGAGCGGAGCGGTCATGAGCTCGCGGCGCTCTTTTCACAGGCGGCGGTATTCGTACAGCCATCCGAGGACGAGGGGCTCTCGCTCGCGCTTCTCGAGGCGATGGGGTATGGACTCCCGTGCATCGTCTCCGATATCGCGGCCAATATGGAGGCGATCGGCGATGCGGGGATGTCGTTCGAAAACAAAGATGTCGAGTCGCTGAAAATGCAACTCTCGAAATTGATCAATACGAATGAGCTGAGGACGGATCTCGGAAATCGCGCTCAGCAACGGATCGCGATGCAATACAGCTGGCCGGCGATCGCGCACAAGACCATCGATGCTTATAGGGAAGAGATAACTCATTATGCGCTGAAACGATATGTGGCCATCCGCTCATAACAACGGGTATCCGAAACGACTGGTCATGGGATTCGTCGGTGTCGCGATCATCCTTTCGTTCGTCGCGACGCTTCTTCTCCTCGATCGTTTCCGATCGCATGAGGCGACGCTCGATCTGCTCGTGCTTTCGAAAAGCGAGAAGGGAGCAATCGAAGCTCCTGCCGTTCGGGATGCGCTCATGCTCCTTGCTTCACGGAGTGATTTCCTGTACACCGTGAATGAAATCGCGGATGTTAGCTCCCTGACCGTTTCACCAATGGGCGCGACCTCCCTTCGGATCCATACCATTTCGGATACGCCTCTCGATGCGAGGGATAGCGCCATCGCCGCATCCCAGGAGCTCTTTGCTTCGATTGGGAAGTATTATGACATCCGCAACGATATTTCCGTCCGTTCGATCGGTGCGCCGAAGACAGTGGCGATCATCGCTCATCCGATCCTGCTTTCCGCTTCGGGCATTGTTTTCGCGCTGATCGGTTCGATCGTTTTCTTCGCTGTCGTGCTTGCCGTCGCTCGTATCGCGTTTTCGGTACGCGGGAAGGAAGTGAATGTCGCCCCTTCGCCGGTCTTTCCCGTCGAAAGAGAGGATGTGGTGACGCATGAAGAGACCCCCCCCGTATTTTCACCGGACATGTTCGTTCCGAAGAAACAGGATGCTTTCTTTTCGTTCGAGCCGTCCAGTGTCCCGCGGGAAAAGGATTACGCGCATTTCAATCGTGGTCCGGCGCCGAGCAACCTGCCGATCGCCATGGATGATTCTGAATCATTGCCGGATTTTCTCTTGCCGGCAGAAACGGAAGAGGTGAAGCAATCGGAAGAAAAAGCAGTTCCATCTGCATCGATTCCCGATCTCGCGGAAGAAAATTCTCCGGATATGCCACTGGAGACAGTGTCACTCGATCACGAGCCCACGCCGGAAGAATACAAACGCCGTCTCAATGAACTCCTCTCAGGGAGGATGCCGACGGAGAAGAAATGACATCAACGGTCGTTCCGCCTGCGGGCGGTGCGACCGCTGATGGAATAAAAAAAGAATCGATAATTTTTACAGCGGTCGCACCGCTCAAAAAAGCGGAACGACCGTTATAAAAATCTCGCATATGACTGCACAAAAATCACTGAAATTTTGGATACTGTTCGTCCTTGGCGCGGTCGTGTTCCTTTGTGCATGGTTCCTCTTTTGGGAGATCCGTCATCGCGATCTGTCGACGCTCGGGGATCTCGCTTCGATATTGCCGATGACGGAACGCGATCAGCGGAGTTTCGAGACGGTGGCGCATATCGGAAGCCGGCTCCTCGATACGAACGGGGAGGAGAAGATATTTCTCGTGCTCTTCCAGAACAATATGGAGCTTCGTCCGGGCGGCGGGTTCATCGGTTCCTTCGGTATCCTGAAGATCCGCGATGGTCGCGTCACGGAATTCGCCGTCCATGATACGGGCAATTTCGACGGTCGTATCCCGGATACCGTGACGCCACCCTATCCGATGGAACAGACATTGAAGATACGATCATGGAAACTTCGCGACTCGAATTGGTCGCCGGATTTCAAGGAAAATGCTTCGCAGGCGATGGATTTCTATCGTATGGGTGGGGGAGAAGAGCGATTCGACGGCGTCATCGGCGTGACGACGCATGTCCTCACCTCCTTTCTCGATATCACCGGTCCCGTGGAAATCGAAGGATACCCGGGTACATACGGATCGGATCATGCCATACTCGATCTCGAATATCAGGTGGAGAAAGGCTATATCGATCAGCATATCCCTGTCGGTGATCGCAAGTCAGTGATGGGACTCCTCGGGAATAAGATCCTCTCGACCGTAAAGACGCTTCCGGTGAATAAGCAGTATGCCCTCTTGCAAGCGGTATTCCGGGATCTCAATCAGAAAGATATCCAGGTATGGTTTGCCGACAAGGAATGGCAGGATGAAGTGATGGCGGCGGGCTGGGATGGAGGCTTTGACAGCCGATCCGATGGGGATTTCCTGTCCGTGGTGGATGCGAATCTCGCATCGTGGAAGAGCGATCTCTTCATCAACCGGTCCATCGCGTATACGGTGGATCTGCGGGAAGAGAACATCCAAGTGCATCTCGAGATTTCGTACGAACATTCGGCGGAGAAACGCGATTGGCTGACAAAAGAATATCAGACCTACCTCCGTGTCTATGCGCCACACGGAGGCTGGTTTGGTAGCATCGAAGGAGAATCCTCTCTCCCGCCCGTGTATGGTGAGTATCAGGGGAGGAAATTTGCCGGAGTCCTCGTCCATGTGCCGCTCGGCACCACGCATGTCGTCCGTTTCGACTATGAATTGCCAGGGAAGCTTCGCGAGAACTATGACCTGAAAATACAGAAACAAGCGGGTGTGAACGATATTCCCGTGACCGTGAAGATCATCCGTCCCGATGGATCAGAAGAGACGAAATCCTTCATGCTCAATTCGGATGTTATTTTGAGCGAGGTGAAGTAAGGAGCAGGAGCAAACAGCGGTTCAACCCCTGCAAAAAACAGGGGTTGAACCGCTGTTTTTTCCGCTGTTTTTTGTCTAAAATAGGCTGTGCTACAATATAAAAATCAGGACAAAGCCTTTTTCCTTGGTTTTCTGTTTTTGATCCCAAATTCTTTATTCTTCATCGAAATGCACTTCCACATCATCTCCATTTTTCCGGAAAGTTTCGAGTCGTATTTCGACGCGTCCATCCTGAAACGCGCGCGCGAGGAGAAATTGATCGATATTTCGATGCATGATTTGCGGTCGTTCACCCATGACAGGCATCACAAAGTCGATGATACGCCGTATGGCGGCGGAGCGGGGATGGTGATGAAGGCGGAGCCTTTTTTCGAGGCGGTGGAATCAATCAACAGAGAACAATCAGCAGAGAACAAAAAACAGGGAACAAGGGTCATTCTCTTCTCGGCGAAGGGGAAGGTATTTACGCAATCCGATGCGAGGAGGCTCGCGGGGTATGACCAGCTCATTCTTCTCTGCGGTCGGTATGAGGGGGTTGATGAAAGGGTGGCAGAGCACCTCGCCGATGAGGAGATTTCCATCGGGGGGTTCGTCCTGACGGGAGGGGAATTGCCGGCGATGGTGGTCGTCGATGCGGTGGCGAGACTGCTCCCGGGAGTCCTTGGCAACGAATCGAGTGCCATCGACGAATCCCACTCGACAGAAGGGGTCCTCGAATATCCCCAGTATACGAAACCGGAGGTTTTTCGCGATTGGAAGGTGCCGGAAGTGCTCCTCTCGGGGCATCATGCTGAGATAGAGAAATGGAGAAATATACAGTCGGATGAAAATTCAAAATCAAAAATCTCAATTTCCAAATAAATTACAAATCATAATTTCAAAAAAATCAAACAAGAAGAATTTTATATTTTTATTACCGAGTGAGCGACGGTAACATATTATTTTGATGATTGGGATTTATTTGGGGCTTGTAATTTTGAATTTATTATTTTAATCAATGGCATCCAAAATACAAAAAACATTCGAAGAGATCGATCGGCCATTCCTCTTCGTCGTGATCGCGCTCCTGTGCATCGGACTCCTCATGATCGCGAGCGCCGGCGTATTGTACGGAGAGACTCGTTTCGGTGACTCCTACTTTTTCTTCAAAAGGCAACTTATCGGTTTCTCCATGGGGCTCGTGCTCATGTATCTGTTCTCCCGTATTTCCTACCGTCTCTGGCGTCCGCTGTCGATCCCGGTTTTCATTCTCGCCTTCATTTTGCTCGTTCTCGTTTTCATACCGGGCATCGGGACGACCGCCTATGGTGCCTCGCGATGGATCGAGCTGGGTTCCATCTCTTTCCAGCCATCCGAAGTCATGAAGCTCGCCATCGTCCTGTATCTCTCGGCATGGCTTTCCGGGAAGGATAGGAAGAAGACGGAGGATTTGTATGAGGGGTCCATTCCTTTTCTCGCTGTACTCATCCTTGTCGCCTTCCTCATCCTGAAACAACCCGATACCGGGACGCTTTTCCTCATCTTCGGAATGGCGCTCTCTATCTTCTTCTATTCGGGAGCGAATCTCCGTCATGTGGGCGGGATGATCGGCGTAGCGGGACTCGCGTTCATCATTCTCTTGAAGACCGCGCCGTATCGGATGCAGAGGTTCCTTGTGTTCATGAATCCCGAGCATGATCCGCAGGGATTCGGATATCAGATGACTCAGGCGCTCGTCGCGATCGGTTCCGGCGGGCTCTTCGGTGTGGGACTCGGATACAGTCGTCAGAAATTCAACTATCTTCCGGAGCCGGTGACGGATTCTATTTTCGCGGTATTCGGCGAGGAATTCGGATTTGTCGGAGCCTGCGTACTCATCATCCTTTTCGTCGTTCTTGCTCTGCGCGGTATCCATATCGCGAGAAAGGCGCCGGATCGCTTCGGCGAACTCCTCGGTATCGGCATCGTTTCATGGATCACGATACAGGCATTCGTCAATATCGCTGCGATCAGCGGACTCATCCCGCTCACCGGGGTCCCGCTCCCGTTCGTCTCATACGGGGGCACCTCGCTCGCCGTGCTTCTCTCCGCCGTCGGTATCTTGCTCAATATCTCCCGCCAGGCTAAACTGAAGGCATAAGAATGCGGATATCGGATAATGGATATTGGATGCTAGATGCTAGATAATCTTACCTGATATCCATTCTCTTCCTATAGTATCTGATATCCGGATCTCATCTTGATATGATTTCAAT
>CAYOIM010000015.1:0-8714 GCA_964404075.1 uncultured Bdellovibrionales bacterium
GCGCTTGCGGTTCGGGAGAGGTCGCGGTGTTTCTCAAATTCTTCGCGGAATTCTTCGATATTGAGTGAGATATTTTTTTCTGTGGCGAGTTCTTGTGTCATCTCGAGTGGAAATCCGTATGTGGTGAAGAGATCGAAGGCATCCTTTCCAGAGAGTGGATGACTTTCGACGCGACGAGAGAATTCCTTGAGACCGACTTCCAATGTTTTTCGAAATTTTTCTTCTTCTTTGGTAAGTTCAGAGAGAATAAGAGTTTTCTTTTCAATCAGGTAGGGGTATGTTTCAGAATAAGTTACAATATACGCCTCGGCAATGGTTCCTGTAAAATGCGTTTTGATATTCAAGTTGAAACCGAATCGAATGGCGCGACGGATGAGACGACGAACGAAATACCCCTGATCTTTGTTGGACGGATAGACACCATCGCCGATGAGGAACGACGCGGCGCGGAGATGATCCAAGATGACGCGCATCGCGTAGGTGGATTTGTCATCCGATCCGTATGCGATACCACTCATGCCTTCAATTTTTGTTCGTGCGGTGTCGAACATATCGAGGCGGAGAACATCCGGGGTATCGTTCGTTGCCGCAAGCAACCGTTCGAGTCCCCCGCCGAAGTCGACATTCGGACTCGGGAGCTCCTCGAAACCCGTTTCGGTTTTCTTGTATTGCATGAAGACATTGTTGCCGATTTCCATGAAGCGGCCGCAATCGCAGTTGACATGGCAGAACTTTCCGGAGGACGGCGTATCCGGAATGCACTGGTCGCCGAGATCCGGACGGAAATCGAAGAACATCTCGGTGTCCGGTCCGCCCGGCTCCCCTGTCGGCATGTTGCCCGGAGCGCCGACGCGGCTCCACCAATTCTTCTGCTCGTCATAGTAGAAAATGCGACCGCCCCGCATGCCGTCCCGTTCGGGGAAATCGATGATTTTCGCAGGGATACCCTGCTCTTCGAGATGTTTCTGCCATCGCTTCGCGGATTCGGTATCGCGCGGGACGCCGAGCGCGTCATTGCCGCGGAAACAGGTGAAGTAGAGTCGTTCCGCCTCGATGCCAAGTTCTCCCGTGAGGAATTCCCACATCCAGTCGATCTGTTCATCCTTGAAATAATCCCCGAATGACCAATTGCCGAGCATTTCGAAAAAGGTCGTATGGCGATTGTCTCCGACTTCTTCGATATCTCCGGATCGGAAACATTTCTGCGAATCGACGATGCGTTGACCGAGGGGGTGCGTCTCGCCGAGAAAGTACGGGAGCATCGGTTGCATGCCGGACCCGGTGAAGAGGGTGGTCGGGTCATTCTCGGGGACGAGTGGTGCGGAGGGTGTCTTCCGGTGTCCTCTCTGTTCAAAGAATGTGATATAAGCGGATCGAAGTTCATTCATCGTCATACGGTCATATCAATCAAGAGTCAGTGGGAGAGATCCTGGAATCTTTTTTTCTCTTGTTTCAGTTCGACTTGCTGTCTCAGAAGCTCCCGGGATTGTTCGGTCAGTTTCTTCTCATTCTGCCTCATTTCCGCTTCGATGCGTTCAGTTTCTTTTTTTAATTTTTCGGCACGGAGCATAATGATGTGGAGGTCTCCTTGCATCTTTTTTATGAGCAGGGTGTCATCAGTGAATTCGCGAAGGGCTTTTTTGTGATCGAGTTCGAGTTTTGTCTTGAGGGTGTGCAATTGGGCGCATTCGGTTTCAAGGGTTTTTATGTTTGACTCCTCAATCTGGATTTCATTCGCCCTACGCCGTCTCTCAGTCGCAAGTCTTTCCTTGTCAGCGTCGTTCCCGGTATTTGATTGTTTTCCTGCGCCGCCGAATATGCCCATAGGAGATGCTATTATACGGATAAATATGGAAAGAGTAAAGCGAGGGATACTTTCGGGGAATGGCTAGTTATCGGGCTCGGTGATAATGATCGTGACCGCGCTCTTATCCCTCGGGATTCTTTTCATGAGGAAATTGGGTTTCATGTCGAGGTTCATCTTGGATATTTCTGGGTGCCGGTCGAGTATGTCACGCAACTCATCGGTCTGCTTGCCGAGGAGCTCGTTGCGGAGGGCATCGGTCTGTATGTCGGTCGTGAAGACGATCGAAGCGCTCGCCTTGACCTTGCCTCCGCCAAGCTTGAAATCGGGAATGAGCTCGAGCGTATCAATCGAAATGGTTTTCGGGAGAAGCGGGATATTGCTACCGATCGTTCGCTTCTCGTTCGTGCTGAGAATACGGAAGAGTGCGCGCTCGACGACATCGGTCGAAACGATATACGCCTTGACCCGGTAACGGAATTTCACTTCCAGAGACGACCCCGAGAGTCCTTCATGGAGGAGCGGTTCCTCTTCCATCGCGGTGAGCTCGATGCCGTTGTCTTCTATCTTCTCGCCATCTCCGAGGGAGCCTTCTCTCCCCTGTCGGAATATCCCGAGCGCGGTATCGCGGGCAAGTTTTTTTGCCTGCTCGATGTCGCTTACAGTGAGGAGTGGCTCTCCTGAGGCGCCGTTCTTCGATCCGCCGGTCGTCGGAGTCAATAGTTTGGCGGAGAATTTCTCATATTTGGCATTTCCTTTGAAACCGGGAATCGTGAATGTCGTCGGGGTGATATTGTAGGCATCTCCGGATTGATCGGCGACGATTTCCGCTTCGATGGCGCCGGGCTCTTCTTTGCCGGCGATCGTGGTCACACCGGGAACGATCACGCCGGCCGTCAACCGGAAGATCAGACCATTTCCGGTTTCGAGGCGCGTAGTGGCGACAAGCGGCTGTGGGTCGGTGCCGAACGCGTTATAGATGACGACTTTTCCTCTCGCTTTCCGTTCGCCGCCAGTTCCAACGCCGCTCGGCGCGATAGTCAGCGGAACATCAACCGTATCTTCGATCAGGCGGTACGGGACTTCGAATACGGATGCGTCCGTATCGTCGAGGCGGGTATTTGTTTCGGCGGATATGAGTTTGAGTTCGAATGCGCTCTGCTCTTTGGAAGAGATCGGGAGGACGGTAATAATCGCCTTGGGAGTGAAGAGGAAAAAGGAAACACCGCCGATGAGAAAAAGGACGATGATTCCGATACCGGCGATGATATATTTCATCCGGTCATGGATCGATGCGGGCAATGGTACGGAGGGAGGCGCGTACGATTTCGCTGGTTCCGGAGCTTTCCCCTGTTGCGTGGCGAAGAATGCGTTCGATGGGGATTGGGGAGGCGTGTTCTGAGGGAGCGATCCGAATGAGGGCGTTCCGATCGACTGCGGTATCGGCTGACGGTGAGCCAGTGATGGCGCGACGCTCTGTTTGGAATTCAGCGCGGTCTGGAATTTCGGATTTTTGTCGCGAATCTGGATGCGAAGCGGAGCTGGTGACTCCTCGGCTGGCGCGATTTTTTCTTTTGAAACCGGAGGGTTGATGCTCAAGCGAGGACCCTGTTCTGTCGGGAAGAAGCTGTCCGATCCGATGTTTTCAACCTTGAGAGCATGCGCCGCTTTCGGTTCCGAGAATTCGACGATCGGTTCCGGAGCGTTGAATACGGGCTGTATCTCCGCATCATCCCTCCGGACTTCTCCGGTTTCGCGATGTTGTTCTTCCTGGTAGGATCGGGTGAGGAGACCCGCTTTTTCGGCGAGCATCCGGCCGTTTTCATCCTGGCTGATGATCATGATGATTTTGCCGATTTTCTTCGCTTCCCGTTCGAGGAGCTTGAGACTTACGATGCTCTGCATGAGAATCGCGTGTTTCGGAACGATGAACGCGATGTCTGTTTCACGCGTATGCCGGAGTCGCCCGACCACGGAAATGATTTCCTCATCCGCTTCGATATAAAATGTTTGTGCCATACCTGTTCGCTTGAGCTTGTTTAATTCCGGTCGATGGATTGCATGGTTCTCTCCAGGATGACCGAAAGCATTTTCTCCTGTTCGGCCGTATTGAGGAGGACGAGATTGACGAGTCCGAGCGGGGTTATATCCTGGGGATTATTTAGCTCCCCCGTTTGGTCGGTGACGCGGGAAATATCTTTCGGCTGGAGGAAGCTGACTTGTGGCGGTCTTGAGAAAGGGAGATGATCCGTCCATTCGACGCTGGAGAGTACCTGCTTGATTTCTGGAAGCGCCGATCCTCCTCCGCAGAGAAAGATTCTCGAGGGAAGGACATCGGTTTCGGCGAATTCCGAAAGAGAGATTTCTATTCCTCCCAGCCATACCTTCGCATCTTGCGCGTACAATGCGGCAATCTTTTCTGAATTTTCAGGAGAGAGTCGGCGGAATGAGTAGGCGATCTTCATTTCCTCGGCCTTTTCGAGCGTGAGTTCGAATTCCTGGCAGAGGCGTTTTGTGAATGCTCTGCCACCGAGAGCGAACATTTTCGTCCCTTCGAGTCCCCCATTGCGGACGAGGGCGATGTCGGTCGTGCCTCCCCCGATATCGATGAAGATGGCACCGAAATCTGACATATCTTCTACTTCGATCGATCGGGCGACCGCATACGGCTCGGCGGCGATGGAGAGTCTCTCCGTCAGGTGGAGTGCTTCGGCGATGGATTCCAAAGCACCGAGATTCGTAAGCGGCGCATAAGCATTGAAAACGCTCATGGAGACATCGTGTCCCTGAAAATTGAGCGGGTTGTTCTTCCGATACCCATCGATACGGACATCGACGAGCGATGCGTTGATGAGTTTGATCTCGATACCGTCCTGACCGGTTTCCCAGATGAGTTGTCGCTTGATCCGTTCGAACGCCTTCTCCTGGACCTTGCCGATGATGGTCTTCAATTCACCCGTGCCGATGCGGATCTCCGGATTCACCCGTTCGTAGTGGACGGTCGTCGTCGTCCCTTTGACCAGTTCACCGGCGATGCCGATGATACTCCGCGTGATCTTCCGGACATTGCTTTTTTCCTGGGCGATCTTGATGGCCTCACGGGATGATTCGATGACTCCACTGATGTCGGCGACAGCACCGCTCTGCATATTGCCAGCCCGTTGAACGACCCTCCCCACACCGAGGACGACTGCTTGGCCATGCTCCTCATCGACAGCGAAAACGAGCGCCTTGACGACCTCGGTGCCGATATCGAGAGCGAGATGATACTGCGACCTACTCCCTTTCGAAAGGAAGGAAAAGATTCCCATAGACACGAATACATCCGATGATATTTTTCCGTATTATACCATGAGGAAGGAGTATAGAGAAGGGAGTCTGAGAGGATAAAAAAACGATCAATGAAAGATCGCTTTTCTTGATTGAGTAATTTAATGTGCTACCGCATTTTCTCCACCTTGACATCTTTCGTCAGTGTCTCAAGTTCAGTTTGCGAGAGGAGTCCTTCTATGGCGCCGTAGTATTGTACGACACTTCCACCGTTGCCGATGCCGTGGCGCAGAGCAGTTTCGATAGAGAGACTGGAGAGTATCGCGCCGAGAAAAGCACTGGCAAATGCATCCCCCGCTCCGGTCATATCGATAGCGGTAATGTGCGGGAGGATGTCCGCATGATAGAGGGAATGCCCGTCCGATGCCCATGCCCCCCGGATGCCATCGGTAAGCGTGACGATTTTCGCTCCGGCCTGATGGAGCGCGCGTATGAGCATCGCTTCATCATCCATCGAATCTGCCTTTTCGGTCGTTGTGAGCATATCTCCTGCGAGGAGGAGTTCAGTCGCCTCATCCTTGTTGAGACACAGGATCTCGGTATCTCGCAACGCAGTGAGTATGAGCGCGGGATTTTCACGGAGATTATGCTGTCCGGGATTGATGGCCAGCCGGATGGATTCCTCGCGCGCCTTTTCGATGACCTGGGAGAGATTCTCCTCCCACGAACCATTGAGCGCCGAGACGAACACCCATTCCGCTTGCATGAGGTCTTCACCCCATACGCAAAGTTTTTCATTGGCATCCCGATTGTGGAAAATAATCCGTTCACCCGATCGTTCAAGAACGATGATCGCCGAAAGGTCGGTTTTCGTTTTCGGCTGTCGCGTGACGAAACGCGTATCCACAGCGTTTCTTTCCAATTCCGCGAGGCACCAGGATCCGATCGGATCATCACCGATCGAGGTGATGCAACCCGAAACAATGCCTTGTCTCGAAAGTCCGATACTGACATTGGTGGCGACCCCGCCGACGGCCTCGAAACGGTCTTTGACACGAAACTTACCACCCACCTCAAACAACGCCTTGCTTTTCGCGGTGAGGTCTTCAGGAGTATCGATTATGGAGTATTCATCGGTTGGGAAGAAAATATCCTGACTGGTCGAACCAACGCAGAGCACTTTCACAATCTTTGAATCAGGCATGACTTTTTATTTGGCATTTGATATTGGGCATTTGAAATTCGTACTCGTTCACCTTCCTTCCCCGAGTTCATCGGCGATCTTGAGGAGCCGATTGTATTTCGTGATGCGTTCGCCGCGGGAGAGCGATCCGGTCTTGATGAAATCGGCGCTCGCGCCGACAGCGAGATCCGCGATGAAATCATCGGTCGTTTCGCCGGATCGATGCGAGATGACGGTTTTCATGTCGTTTTCCCTCGAAAGCTTCATGCAAGCAAGCGTTTCGGAGAGCGTGCCGATCTGATTCACCTTGATGAGAACCGCATTGCAGGATTTCGAATCGATCGCTTTCTCGACGCGCTTCACATTGGTGACGAGGAGATCGTCTCCGATGAGCATCACTTTTTCCTTCCATGCGGGAGTTTCTTTCTCGAGCTTTTCCCTCATCATCGCCCAGCCATCCCAATCCTCTTCGCCGAGACCGTCTTCGATAGAAACGACATGATATTTGCCGATCCATTCGCGATAGAGATTGACCAGGCTCTCCTTCGAGAGAGAGACTCCCTCCGGTTTCAGCGAGTAGTACGACTCCCGTTCGTCAAAAAAGGAGTTCGCGGCGACATCGAGTCCGATACCGACCGCAGTCCCTTGGGCATACCCCGCTTCAGCGATCGCTTGGTTGAGGATTTCCAATGCCTGGGTATGTCCCTCGATATGCGGCGCGAATCCACCCTCATCCCCGACACCGACACTGAGGCTGTTTTTTTCCAGGATTTTTTTCAAGGTGTGAAATATTTCACTGCCGGCGCGATACTGTTCTTTGAAAGAGGTCACGCCATAGGGAACGATCTTGAATTCCTGTACGGAGAGACCGGAGTCGCTGTGTTTCCCTCCATTGAGAACATTGAACATCGGTATCGGAAATCGCGATGAGATCTTCTTCTCCGCGAGTTTTTCGATATACCGATAGAGCGGTATACCCTGTGAGATCGCTGTCGCTCTCGCGACGGCGAGCGAGATGCCGAGTATCGCATTGGCGCCAAGGAGGGATTTGTTCTCCGTCCCATCGAGGGCGATCATTGCTTGATCGAGACCGAGCTGATCGGAGGCATCGAGACCGATAACCGCTTCTGCGAGTCTGGTATTCACATTCATGACGGCAGTCTCTACACCAAGTCCATGATACCGGTTCGGATTGTTGTCACGGAGTTCTACTGCCTCAAATTTCCCCGTGGATGCGCCGGAAGGGACGCCGGCGACCGCTTCGGTACCGTCATCGAGTTTCACCCACGCTTCAACGGTCGGATTCCCTCTCGAATCAAGGATCTCTCTCGCCTTCACTTCTGAAATAATAGCCATATCGTTCTCCGATGAAATAGTTAGTGCTCGAGGACTTCGATACCCGGGAGAAGCTTGCCGCTGAGATACTCGAGCATCGCTCCACCGCCCGTTGAAATGAAGCTAATCTTGTCCGCGCATTGGAGCGTTTCGATGACGCCGAGCGATTCCCCTCCGCCGACGACGGTGAAGGCATTGCTCTCGAGTATCGCCTTGAGTATGATTTCCGTTCCCTCATTATACGGGGCATCCTCGAATTTTCCCATCGGACCGTTCCAGATGATCATCTTGGCAGAGGCAATTTTCTGGAGGTAGAGTTTCAGCGTTTCCTTACCGATATCGAGCCGTTCGCTCGATTCGAAATCGAGCGGGAGGATGACTTTCGGTGAGAACGGTATTTTAAGGTCGATCGCCTCATTGGCGACTTTGCCGCCGATCAGCACCCAGTCATAGGTCTTCTCGAGCGCTTGGATGAGCGGAAGTTTCGTCTCGACTTTCGCACCACCGATGATGGCGACGGCCGGCCGATCGGGATTTTGTCTGATACGGTCGAGATTGGTGATCTCCTTTTCCAATTGGAATCCAGCATAGCTCGGAAGGCAGAGGGTGATACCGGTGACTGATGCCTGATTCCGATGGCAGACGCTGAAGGCGTCATTGACGAAGAAATGGAATGGTCTGCCAAGCTCTTGTGAGAAACGGAAATCCCGCGCCTCTTCTTCCGCGTGGAATCGTACATTTTCCAGCATGAGAAGTTCATTTTCTGGAAGAGATTCCAATCCTTCCACGACCGCATCCCCGATACAGTCGGGTACGAAATGAAGTTTTCTTCCCAGAATTTTTTCTATTTCCGGAATGAGCGGCTCGATGGAATATTTCTTGTCCGGTTTCCCTTCGGGACGACCGTAATGTGTGAGGAGAGCGACTTTGGTGCGTTCCTTTCCGAGGAGATAGTCGATCGTTTCTTTGGCGGCGGCTATCTTGAAGGTTTCGTGGAGCTTGCCGGTTTTCTTGTTCACCTCGACATTGAAATCGACGCGGACGAGTATTTTCCGTCCCGTCACATCGATATTCTTGATATGTTTCAGGGGCATAGGATTGAGAAATGAGATAATAGAGTTG
>CAYOIM010000015.1:8814-20591 GCA_964404075.1 uncultured Bdellovibrionales bacterium
ATGGGAAGATGGAGAGATGAAAAAAATATTTTCTATTTCCTGTTTGCTATTTTCTGTTTCCTGTTCTTATTTCCCCATTCCGATTATACCAATAATGACGCCGAGAAGCGAGGTGATGGCGGTAAATACCCAGGCGCGCATGGTGACTTTCGGTTCTGGCCAGCCCAAAGCCTCGAAATGATGATGAATGGGCGTCGCGAGGAATATTTTCTTTCCGAAGAATCGTTTCGAGCAGAGCTGTATGGCGACACTGCCGGACTCGAGTACATAGATGAAGACGATAAGGAAGAGGATGATGGTCGAATTGGTCAGCATGGCGATGATGCCGAGCGTCGTCCCGAGGGAAATCGCCCCCGTATCGCCCATGAAGAATCGCGCCGGGTAGATATTGAACCAAAGGAAAGCAAGGAGGGCGCCGGAGACGGCCGCGCAAAACGATGCGAGATCGACCTTATTCTCTATAAACGCGATGATCGCGAAGGAAAAAAAAGCGAAGAGGAGGACACCGGCATTGAGACCGTCGAGCCCGTCCGTTTCATTGGAGGAGATGGCGGAAAAGAGGATGACGAAGAGAAAAATCGGTATATACCAGAGACCGATCTGGAAATCCCCGACGGCAGGGACATGGATGAAGCCCCAGCCGAGTTTCGAATAGAACCACCATGATCCGATGCCGGCGATGATGAAGAGCCACCAGAATCGGAAGGCGAATCGCATACCGCCACCCTTGTTCGTCCCGCATCCCCGTACGCTCATATAGTCATCGAAGAGTCCGAGGATGCCGGTCGCGGCGAGCGCGGCGAGCGGGAGCCAAGTCTGCGATCGACTGAGAAAATCGAGTCGACTGATGAAATTGATATCGAGGAATTGGGCGATGAGCGGGAAGAGATGCTCCGATGCGAACGCGAAAGAAAGGACGGTAAACCAAATGATCACCCCTCCCATGGTGGGGGTATTCGCCTTCCAGGCATGCATCCTACTCACATGGGTCAGCTTTTCCCCCTGCACAGAATGAGACTTGATGCGGATACCGATGCGATATTTGTAGAGGATATGCGTCCACAGAGGCGTCAGCGCGAAAGCGAGGAGAAAGGCGATGAAGCCCGTGACAAGAACCTTCAGGACATTCATGACGACCGGGAGAGTCTGGATTTGCGCGAGTTGTATTCCGTCAGTCATAGGATTTTGTTCCTCTAGTATAGACGAAAACTATCGCCAATCAAAGGCACCGAAGCTCCAGTGGAACATCGACCGGATGTTCTCGAAACGCGCCGTGTCATCGAGGACGACCGCAACGACCGGATGTTGCCCGTCATTGTTCGTCGCGGCGGCGAGGAGGGATCGTCCGGCGAGCGGTGTGAATCCCGTCTTCGTTCCGAGGAGATTGGGAAACTGTCCGAGGAGTTCGTCGGTGTTGAAAATCTCATGCTCGTACTCACCATCAACGGAGGTGAAGGTCATTTTCTCACTTCGCATGATCTCCCAGAGGAGCGGATGTTTGAGCGCTTCGCTCGCGATGAGCGCCATATCATGCGCCGTCGAATAGCATTCCGTTTCGCGTCCGTCGATTTCCAATCCCGAAGGGGTGCAGAAGTGGGAATCGGAAAGTCCCAGCTCATGAGCCCTCGCATTCATGATTTTCGCGAATCCGTCCGGTGTCCCGCCAAGGTGCTTCCCGAGGGCGGTCGCGGCATCATTCGCGCTGTTCATGAGCATGGCTCGCAAGAGATTGTGCACGCTTACCTGTTCGCCGATTTTCAATCGCACGCCGTTGCAGAATCCAGTCCGCGGACAACCGATCCGGGTTCCTTCCAGATAGATCTCCTCTCCGATAGTGACCGGTTCTTCGAGGTCCTTCACCCGTTCCACGACGATGAGTGCCGTCAGCATCTTCGTGAGCGATGCGACTTGGCGTTTCTCGCTGGCATTCCGATCGTAGAGTACCGTTCCCGAGTCCGCATCGAGGATGACCGCGGAATGCGCAGATGCGATGGCGAGATTGAGGGCATAATCCTTCTTTACGGGTCGGAAACTCGATGCGAGAGAACGATTCTCCCGAAGCAACGGCAGGAGTTCCCCGGAATCACGAGAAGGGGCTTCCTTCGAAACACCCGCGACCAAGGGCTTCACATATGATGGATTGGGCGTGAAATTTTTCTGAAAGCCGAAATAAGCCGATGTGATCGCTCCGGATAAGAGAAAAAAGAAGAGAAAGAAAAGGGTGATACGCATAGCGAGAAAGAGGTGAGAGTGTAGAGTGGAATGATGAGATGTGAGGTGCGAGATTTTTTATAGCGGTCGCTCCGCTTCTGCAACGGTGCGTCCGCTGTAAAAAAATTCAAACATGCACATCTCCAGTCGGAGCGTTTTCGGACAAAAGATTTATGAGGCGCTCATCCGAAGAGAGGGCGTCGTATTCGGGGAGGTCGGTCACTCGTTCGATCCCGAGCACTTTCAAGAAATCGAATGTCGGACGATAAATGTATCCGCGACTATCATGCGGATTCCCTTCCCGCTCGATCAGCCCCCGTATGAGCAGATGGCGGAGAGTAAAGCTGGAATTCACTCCGCGAATCGCATCAATATCCGCGCGCGTGACCGGCGCACGATACGCGATTACGGCAAGCGTCTCGAGGCTGGCGCGGCTGAGATTCTCCTCGATTTCCCCGGTGCGCAAGCGCTCGATGACGGATGCGTACTTCCCTTTGGTCGCGATTTGCACCGCATCGCCGAGACGCATGAGGGTGAGTCCTGATTCCGAAGCGCGATAACGGACTTCCAAGGCATCGATCGCCGAAAAAGCTTCGTCCTTCGGTATGCGAAGTGTTTTCGCGATCCGATCGATGTGCTGAGGAGCTCCCGAAGCGAAAAGAACAGCTTCGAGCTGGGCAATGATTTCTGGCTTGGTATCCATAAGAAAAGAAACGATTAATCCGTTTTGGGTGATTTTCCCGCGCTCGCCGCATCGCGGAAACGGATTTCACCGAAAAGCGCTCCCTGTTCGGCATGCACGATGCGTTGCTTGATCAGCTCGAGAAGGGCGAGAAAGGAAACGATGACATGCACCCGATCGGTCGCGATCGCGACGATATCGGAAAACGATTTCTGCACCCGATCCCGGATGGATTCCTGAAGGAGGGTAATCTTCTCCTCGAGAGTGACGATTTCCGCGACGCGTTTCTCCTCAAGTATTTCCTTGGAGGGCAGATTGCCGAGAACCAATCGGAAATGAGCCACGAGATCCTCTCCCCGTATGTCTTTCGGCGGGAGGAAAAACGGAATGGATTCAAGTGAGGACTCTCTCGTGATGAGAGCGTGCTTCTGCGATACGAGGATACCGAGGCACGCGGCGGCATCCTTGAACTGCTTGTATCGGCGGAGTTCCGCTTCGAGATCGCCGATCTCCTCTTCTTCCTCGTCGGTGAAAGCGAGAATGGGGAGGAGCGCCTTCGACTTAATGAGGATGAGGCGTGCCGCGATACCGAGGAACCGGGAGAGATTATCGAGCGTAATGTTATCTTCCCGGGAAACATATTCGAGGTATTGATCCGCAATTTTCGCGAGGCTGAGTCTCGTGATATCGAGCCTTTCCCGTTCGATGAGGCTAAGGAGGAGTGGCAAGGGTCCCTCAAATTGTTCCAATTGAATATGATATTCCATGAGAGTAGAGCTTTCAAACTCTGAGACGCTTCGAAGCCTCGTCCCAGTATACCATGACGAAGGGCTTTCGAAAATATCCCCTTCTCCGATTATTTGGAGTGAATATCACCTCGTATCCCTGAGAAACAATGCGGAAAAAAGACTGCTCCCCATCACGGAGGCGACGAGGAAAAAGATGATTTTTACCGGGAAGACGAAGAGGAGCGGGATAACGATGATGGCGGAGAGGATATTGGAGAGCGGTCTCGCCATGCGGAAGAATGCGATGATGTCCAGGTCATCCCCATCCACCTGTTTGTAGAAATACGAGTCCCGGAGAACTTCTATACCCGCGATACCGATGCGACTGAAGAGGAGTACGGATGCCCAGATCGCGACCGAAGGAGTCGAGAGGAAGGCGAATGAGCAGGTCGCGAGGGAGGCGATGACGATGGCGGCGATGAGAAGCTCCTTTTCCCCGGTTTTCTTGTCGGCGAGGATGCCGAGCGGGTATTCGAGGGTAACGAATGGCAGGAGCATGATGGTGAAGATGATGCCGATCTGATGCCAATCGAGTCCGAGGGAGAGGAGATAAATCGGCGTATAGATCGTCATCGTGGCATAAAAAAATTCGAGACCGAAGGAGATATGGAAGATGCGCGCGAGATCCCTCCGTTCGCGCCAGATTTTCTTCAGGGTCGTCAATGGCCGTAATGCCGCTCCATGGATGATGCGGTTTTCTCTCCGGAGGAAGAGGAGGATGAGAATGAGGACGGATGAGAACCCGACGAGAGAAATGGTGAAGATTCCGCCGAAGCCGTATCGCTCGAGCGTGTATGTCGATATGATCGGTCCGCAGATCGACCCGATACTGATGATGGCGAGGTGCATCCCCCGTACTCTCCCGGATATGCCATCGGTAGAATACCCTTCAAGGATGATATCAAAGGTAACCCAGACGAGATTGATGAGGATGATGATGAAGATGAGGATGGCCGTGCCTGTGAACGAAACGGGTATTTTCGTGAGAAAGGAAGACAGGACAATGAGTGCGACGAAAAAAATCGAGAGGAGGCGGATCTTGCCGATACTTCGGATCCACTGGTGCAAAAAGAAGAGCAGGGTGAAACTCGTTCCATACGCGATGAAATAAAAGATGCTCACATTGTCATTGCGGAGAGCGGTCGCGAAATAGGTCGAGAGGACATAGATGAACGACGACTCCGTGAAGGCGAGGAGGAGCGAGAGGAAGCTGAGGAAATTGGCTTTCGGGAGATCGAGTTTTTCTCGGTGCATAAGGATCTTTTGTTTTCGCAGTTGGATCGGCGTCGCTCCCCGCATCATTTGAGGCAACCCGGTCTATACCCTTTCGCTTCGGCGGCATCCTTCGATACGAAGCAGATCCTATTTGTCGCCTTGATCCGTTTGGCGGGAGCGCAGGTCGGCAGATGATAGAGCGTCGAATTCTTGCTTCCGATGAACGCGCATTTTCCTTCGGGTGAAGCGGCATGTGAAGATTTATATGGCACCAGGGATGATTCCTTCGCCGTATCACCCAGTACCTGTGGATTCGATACTTCCTGCGGCGGCACGATACTCATGACGATCGGCGTTTCGAGGAAAGATTTCTCCCGCAGGATGCCGAGAGAATATCCTGCCAATCCGGCGGAAAATATGCCGATTCCGAGGACCAATCTCGTATGATCCCGAGAAAACCATTCCCGTATAATGCGAAAAAGCTCCTTCATAATGATCGCTTACCCGCTTTCTCCATTATTGACAAGACCTGAAAACATGCTATACTCCACTAGACCTGTTACCTTATAGGCTTCTTGGTAAAAATCGGCAGATTTTAGACAGAGCCGATGGGAAAATATTTTTTGTTTAGCCCAAGCTAAGCTAAAAATATTTTCTCCAGGATATGGCGAAAGGTGACATTTTTAACTGGAGCTTATAAGGTAACAGGTCTAGTATACTCATTTTCCGATTTAAAAGTAAGGGCATTATATACTATGGCACATAAAAAAGCGGGCGGAACGACTTCTCTCGGTCGTGATTCCATTTCCAAGCGGCTCGGTGTGAAGATTTATGGCGGTCAATTCGCGGAAGCGGGCAATGTCATCATCCGTCAGCGTGGGACGAAGTACCACCTCGGAAAAAACATGAAGAAAGGCGCGGATGATACGCTCTATGCCCTCGTGAACGGCATCGTCGAATTCAAGACGAAGAAAGTCCGTGAATTTACCGGGAAGCTCGTCGAGCGCATTTTCGTCGGCATCATCCCGAAAGAGACTCGGTAACTATCTTTTTTACAGTGGTTTTACCCCTGTACGAGCGCGAGCGGTTGTTCCCCTTTTGGAGGGGTGCAACCGCTGTTTCTATTCCGCCTTGTGATACAATGGAGTGAAAAGAGTGAACGACCGTTCCGCATTTTTTTTACAACGGTTGTTCCGCTTTTGGAGCGGTGCAACCGCTGTAAAAAAACTTCACCTCTTAACTCTCAACTCTCATCTCCCCTCAATATGTCCAAAGAAATCAAACGAGAATCATCCCCTCTCGAAAAATTCTCTCTCTCCGTCACGCAAAATGTCGGTTCCATCCCCTCCCTCATCATCCATACGATCGGCTTCGTCGGGATTTTCTCCCTGCAATTTTTCGGCTTTTCCTTCGATCAGATCATGCTTATCCTGACGACCATCGTCTCGCTCGAAGCGATCTATCTCTCCATCTTCATCCAGATGACCGTAAATCGCCATACAGAGACTCTCTCCGAAGTGAGCGATGATGTGGAAGAACTCTCCGAAGATGTCGATGAGATTTCGGAGGATGTGGAGGGCATCCAGAAGCATGTGGAGGATATCAAGGAGGATGTGGAGGAAATATCCGAAGATGTGGAAGGCATCGAGAAAGAGGTGAAAGAAATCGGCGATGATGTCGATGAGATCTCCGAAGATGTCGAGGATATCTCCGAGGAAATGGCTGAGGACGAAGTTGAAGAGGAAAGAGAAAAAGAACAGCAAGTGGCAGACATGAGAAATATCGAGCAAACCCTCCGCGAGCTCCTCAAAGCCGTCGAGCAGATGAAGAAATAACCCATCATCTCCAAGGGTAACATGCACTCATTCTGACGATTGACGGAATGGATTTTTTGTGCTATAATAGATGGTTCGTACGGATTGTGGCATTCCGCCCCTTCTTCGCATACGATCAGGAACATTACCAACCAAGGAGGTTCACCATGGATAAGCAACAAGCAGTTGAACAGAAGCTCAAGGAAATTGGCATCAAGTGGAGCGATCTCATGTCGTTTGCGACTAATCTGCTTCTTACGATGCAGGCGCTCACTCGTCCTCAGGCTCCCGCTGGCTATATCAACTTGCTGTGCGTCGTGTTTGGTCTTCACAGCACGAAGATGACGGAGAACAAATTGAGGCTTACCGCCAAAGATTACATCCTCAACTTCACCCCACTTGATGCAACATCACGAGAGGATATTGAAACCAGTATTTCCCAGGCGATACTCGATGATTACCGTCTCCGAGTTGTTCCGCAATGGACAGCCAATGCGCAGCAGATTATTGATGGAGTACTGAGCACACTCACCGAAAGGGAAATGCGAGTACTTCATATGCACTTTGGTTTGGGTGATGAAACCCCTATGTCTCTCGAAGAAATCGCTCAGGCATTCGGTGTTACCAGAGAGCGTATCCGCCAAATCGAAGCGAAGGCATTACGGAAATTGCGTAACCCCCAGCGCAGCGATCAGCTTCGCCCGTTTATAAACGGCCTGGGTGATTGGATCAAAGTCGCCGACTCTCTCCAGAAGCGAGTTGATTCCTTGTTGAAGGAAAAAGAACGCCTTCTTCAGGGGGGCGATTTCCAAGGGGAGAGTACAATCCTGCTCCGTTCAATCGACAATCTCGAGCTGACGGTACGCGCGTACAACTGCCTCAAATATGAAAACATTTACCTCATCGGCGATTTGGTGCAACAAACCGAATACAAGCTTTTCAAGGTTCCAAATCTTGGACCAAAGAGTATCAACGAGATTAAGGAAGTGCTCGCCTCCCGTGGTCTCACGCTCGGAATGACGCTTCCCGAGAACTGGAAAGACGGGTAACATTCTGTTTCTTCCGCCGACTTACCGCCACCCCGATATACTGAGGGTGGCTTTTTTTTATTCTTTTTCTTCCTTGCTATCCCCCGCTTCCGCTTCGATGAGTCCGAGCTTCACGAGGCGGGCGCGGATACTGCCGGGCTGACGACCGAAGGATTGCATGAGTTCCCTCGCCGGTGCGCCATCGTGGAACATATTCCTCAGCCTGGTGTCTTCCTCTATTTTCCATGGACGATACGCGTTCGGAAATGTCTCCCGGAGTTTGTCGATTTTTGAAATACTTTCATTGGGTCTTTTTTCACCCGCTTTCAATTTCTTGCCACCGCAGTGCCTGATGAAACTCGCGTGCATTGATTCTAATGCCTTCGCCGGAATCCTTCCGAGCGTAAACTGCTCTTTCTCCGAACGGGCACGGAAGAAACGATCCTGATCGAAGACGGTCGGATGCACCTCGAATGTCCGTTGATTGTACCCGAGGAGGGTAAGCCCCGCGAGATTGCGGACACGGGAGAGCGCGACATACCCTTGACCGTATTCGAAGACACGCGAGAGATCCATCACCGCGGCGTCGAGGCTCATCCCCTGGCTCTTGTGGATGGTGATCGCCCAGGCGAGTCGGAGCGGGAGCTGTCGTACCCTCGCACGCGTCACTCCCTCTTCCTCGATCACCCACTCGACCGGTTCCACTTCGATCAGTATCCCGCTCCTTGTTTTCACGATGGGAAGTCGTGTTTCTTCATGAAAACTCATGACCGTGCCGATCGTCCCATTGACGAATTTTCCCTGTGGATGATTTTTCGTGAACATGACCGTCGCTCCCGCTTTCAGACTGAGTATTTCCGGTGAGAGGCATCCTTTCTTCAGAATCTCGACGAGGTGCTTCGCCCCATGTGTCGCCATGGAGAAGGCGAGGAGTTTCTCGTGAATGGTGGCGAGCGCGGCATCATTCATGCGATCGACATCCATATTGTGCGAATAGAGTTTCGTCGCCTTCGCGTCATCGATTTTTTCGATCGTCCTCTTTCGTGACTCGAGATGACGGATATGGGTATCTTTCAAAGTTTTTGAACGGATAGCTGAAAGGATGGCGAGGAATTCCGCATCGTCCTGACGATGCTGTTCAGTGAGATAGCACACTGCGGGGTCGAGTGCGATCCAGGTATCGGATTGGAATGCGAATAGTGGCATGATCGATTCACTCGATTGTTCCCAAAGCATGTCCTCAGTAGGTGCGATTGACCTCCTCGCGATCGGAGGAAGCTGGAAGAAATCCCCTACGCAGATGATCTGTAATCCACCGAAGGGATCGACGGACTCCCTCACGGTGCGGCACACGGTATCAATCATCGAGAAGATTTTCCCATCAAGCATGGAGATCTCGTCGATGATGAGCACCTTCGCCCGCCGGATGCGCTTTGCATAGAGCGGGAGATCTTTGATGTGGCGGAGGTCATCTCGTGTCAGTTTATCTTTGATACCGATGCCGCTCCACGAATGAATGGTCATGCCGCCGATATGCGTCGCCGCAATACCGGTCGAAGCGGTAATCGCGGGTTCGATGCCATGCGCACGCAAATACTTCACATACTCATTGATCGTATGCGTTTTGCCGGCGCCCGGTTCCCCCGTAAGGAACACATTGACGCCCGTCTTCAAGATATCGAGCGCTTCGTTCTGAGTCATGATGATTTGGGGCGGTCATTCCCCTTTTTGAGGGGTGCGATCGCTATGACACTGGCGGAAAATCTATCTTTTCTCTTTTACGCAAGCCTTCACGAAGGCGAGAAAGAGCGGGTTCGGACGAAAAAGCGTGGACTGGAATTCAGGATGGAATTGCGATGCGAGGAAGAACGGGTGCCTCACCTTCGGAAGTTCCGCGATTTCCATGAGCTTCCCATTCGGTGAGACCGCAGAGAACACGAGTCCGGCTTTTTCCAATTCTGCCACATACTCCGGATTCACTTCGTAGCGATGCCGGTGCCGCTCGATAAGCGAGTCCGCTTTGCCATACGCATCGGAGGCAAGCGTGCCCTTTTTCAGCTTCGCTTCATATTCGCCGAGCCGCATGGTCGCACCGAAATTCCGCTTTCTCATATTCTCTTTCTGTTCCGGCATGATGTCGATAACCGGATGTTTCGTCCGCTCATCAACTTCAGTCGTATGCGCTGTGGCGAGTCCGAGTATATGGCGGGCATATTCGATGACCATGAGCTGCATGCCATAGCAGAGTCCGAAATACGGGATATGCTGTTCACGACAGAATCGTATCGCGCTTATTTTCCCTTCGATCCCGCGGCTTCCGAATCCTCCGGGGACGATGATGCCCGCATATTCCCGGAGTGTCTCGAGTGTCGATGGATCCTCTTCGAAGACCGCGCTATCGAGCCAGACAATTTCCGGCTTGTACCCGATCGCGTAGCTTGCGTGTTTGATCGCTTCGATGACGCTGAGGTAAGAATCCGAGAGAACGAAATCCCCGGTCTTGAAATACTTCCCGATGATACCAATTTTCACGGTTTTCTTCAGTCCGCGTATCTTCTCGATATACTCGCTCCAGATATTCAGGGTGTTTTCCCTCGATCGAAGTCCGAATTTTTTCAGTATGGCGGTACTGAGTCCGTCTTTTTCGAAGTTGACGGGCACATCATAGATGGATTCGATATCCGGAGCGCTGATCACCTCTTCCTTGCGGACATTGCAGAAGACGGCGATTTTCTCCTTGCGTTTCTCGTCGAGCGGTCGCGTCGCCCGGGCGATGATGAAGTCCGGCTGGATACCGGCGGCATTGAGAGTGCGAGCGGCATACTGCGTCGGCTTCGTCTTCATCTCACCGATCGTCGATGGCGTCGGGAGATAAGAGACCAGGACGAAGAGGACATCCTTCGGTCGTTCGGATTTCAGCATGCGCGCCGCTTCGAGGAAAAGCACATTCTGATATTCACCGATGGTTCCGCCGATCTCGATGAGGACGATCTCGGCGTCGTGCTTTTTCGTCGCGCGCTTGATGCGGCGGATAACTTCCAGCGGAATATGCGGCACCACCTCCACGCATTTCCCTTCGTATTCCAGATTGCGCTCCGCATTGATGACGGTCTGATACACGCGACCGGTCGTCATATAACTCTCATGGTCGAGCTTGATATCGAGGAATCGCTCGTAATTTCCCATATCCTGATCGGTCTCATAGCCATCCTTAAGAACGAACACCTCCCCATGTTCGGTCGGATTCATGGTGCCCGCATCCACATTGATATAGGGATCGATCTTGAGCGCGGTGACACGGTATCCGCGAGATTGGAGGATCTTGCCGATGGAGGAAGTAGCGATGCCCTTCCCCACTCCGCTCATCACTCCACCGACGACGAAGATGAATTTCGGTCGCACCGATCGTTTTGCCATAGTGTTTCTCTTAACCCCTTTGATTATCCATAAAAAAAGACCGAGATTCCTCGGATCCACATCCTAGCTGTCCGTCACGACGACGCTGAATACGGCCCCCACATCATGACCCAAACGAATTTCCGTCGAATGCGTCCCAACTTCCCGTATCTGCTTCCTAAAGAATACCTGTTTCTTCAGGATGGTAATCTGTTCCTTCGCCAAGGCATCGATGATATCCCTCTCATGGATGGCGCCGAACAATTTCCCTTTCTCCGCCCTCCGGACGAGCGTGATCGTCATTCCGGAAATCTTTTTTGCGAGCGCTTTTTCTCTCGCGATATTTTTTTCCGCGAGTATGCTCCTTTCCTTTGCTTCGTGTTCAAGTTGCCGCACCGAATCGGTCGTCGCCGGAACCGCGAGTTTTTTCGGGAAGAGCGCATTCATCGCATACCCGTCGGCGACCGTCTTTTGGTCACCTTTTCTCCCGAGACCTTTCACATCCGCACGGAGAATCACTTTCATACACAGGAGAAAATCGTTGGAATCCTCATCCATTCTATCCGAGTCTGTTCCCCCTGACAAGGGATTGTATGCGTCCACCACATATGGCACTCTTCCGGATTAATCTTCTCCATCATCG
>CAYOIM010000016.1:0-16283 GCA_964404075.1 uncultured Bdellovibrionales bacterium
AATGAAGTTTTTGCTACAGTGCTAAAAAGGGGCATTAAATTCTAGAACTCACTTAATTCAGCGGTCGTTCCGCTTTTTGAGCGGTGCGTCCGCTGAGTACGATTTTTGATTGATGAAGGAGAAAAGAGAGAGGCACATGTAATATGAGAACCACGGTCGTTGGTCTCGTGTAACATTTGGAAAAACAATACAACAATGGACCCACTGTTCAAATCATCACCAAGGCAAACTCTCTACCCGGCTATTTCAGGTACGAAACGAAATTGTTCTTATTGATAACATCCACCGTCGTGCCAGGATAGAGATTCTGCCACAATGCACGCGTTGATTTGCTCATATCACTTCCATCACCGGAATACTTACACTCATGGGCGGTGAGCATTCCATCTTCTTCCATGACGATGTCTATCTCCTTCTGATCATAGGTTCTCCAATGATACATATTGAACGACTTCTTGTCATAAGTATATCGTTTATACATTTCGCTCACGATGAAGTTCTCCCACAAAGCGCCCACATCATTTCGCAAATCCAGGTCTGAAAAGTTACGGAGAACGGCATTCCGTATGCCATTATCAAAGAAATAATACTTCATCGACTTGTTCAATTCTTTTCTCGGGTTGCGAGAGAGCGTCGAGAGCGGGAATATGATGAAGGACTTGATGAGCACATCAATATAAGCCTGAACCGTCGCTTTGTTGATCTCGAGAGACCGAGCGAGCTCGGAAAGCGATACTTGATTGCCCACCTGGAGAGCGAGCATCTGCGCGAGTTTCGCGATGACTGGCGCCTTCCTGATACCATGAAACTCCAAAACATCTTTGTAGAGATACGCATCCGAAAGTTCGATCAATATTTCCTGCTTTCGAGCAGACTCTTTCGTGGAGAGCACTTTCGGATAAGTGCCATACCGCAATATCTGCGGAATATCGAATACGATATTGTCGAAAATATCGTTCTTCATCATCTCACGAACGGAGAGAGAGAAAGCACTGAGGGATATTTGGCGCCCCGTCATCGCTTCGCTGGTTTTCGATACCAGTCCGAAGGCAGATGACCCCGTCGCCAAAATTTTCACATCAGGTCTCGTATCATATATCAGTTTCAAAACCGTTCCTATTTCTGGAATATACTGAGCTTCATCTATAAAGAGGAATTGAGCATCACCTATCATGGCATTGATGGATGACAGGGAGTTCTCTCCGAGGAGTTTCTGCACATCCCTATCCTGACCGATGATTTTCTTTTTTGGCATTTCAATGCTCCGAAAGTATTGCTCCGCCATGGTCGTTTTCCCTATCTGTCTCGCTCCAAAAAGCAAAACCACCCGCCAATTTTCAAACGATTTCTTGATATTGGCGTCATTTTCCCTCTGAAAATAATGTTGGGCAGGAGTATTCATAGAGTACAGTATACTCTAGTGCCCATATTTTGTCAAATTTGGGCAGTATACTACCTAAATATCTAAAAAAATAGACGCCCAAATCCAAAAAGAGCGACTCCTCATCGGAGTCGCTCTTTTGTTCTTATTCTCTTTTCTCAATGGCATCAGCGGTCGAACCCCTCCAAAAGGGGAACGACCGTTGATACTTTCTCTGCCTTACTTCTTCGAGAGGTCGCGGAAACCGGTACCGGCGGGGATGAGCCGGCCGATGATCACATTTTCCTTGAGTCCTCTCAGCTTGTCCTCCTTGCCGGCGACCGCGGCATTGATGAGGACGCGAGCCGTCTCCATGAATGATGCGGCGGAGAGGAAGGATTCCGTCGAGAGGGCGACCTTGGTAATGCCGAGCACCGTCGGCTCGCCTACGGCGAGCGCCCCCTTCGCCTTCTTCGCGGCATCGTTCGCTTCCTCGAACTGAGCTCGTTCCACGACATCGCCCGGGAGGAGCTCCGTATCACCCGGATCGAGCACTTGGGTGCGAGAGAGCATCTGACGGATGATCACTTCGATATGCTTGTCATTGATACCCTCACCCTGCGAGGCGTAGATCTCCTCGATCTCGCGGATGATGTAGCGATGGAGCGCCTCGCGATCGAGTGCGGCATACAGTTTGCGAAGGTCGATATGCCCCTCGGAGAGCGCCGTACCATTCCCGACGAGATCCCCTGTCTTTACCTTGATACCGATATTCCCCGGTATCGCGTATTCGAGCACGCGCTTGTCATCCGTCTCGATGAAAATCGTATTCACTTTCTTCTCATGATCCTTCTCGATCTTCGTCACCGTCCCATCGGCCTCCGCCATAAGTGCCTCACCCTTCGGTGTCCGGGCCTCGAAAATTTCTTCGACGCGAGGAAGTCCTTGCGTAATATCCGAACCAGCAATACCTCCAGAGTGAAAAGTACGCATCGTAAGCTGGGTTCCTGGTTCGCCGATCGCCTGTGCCGCGACGACACCGACTGCCGTCCCGAGCGCGACGATACCGCCACGACCGAGGTCGATACCATAGCAGGTCTGGCACACGCCACGACGATTCTTGCAGGTGACGAGGGTCCGCACCTTCACCTTCGGAAGGCCGGCCACTTCTCCTTGTTTCGCCTGCACGCGCGTGATGAGGTCACCCGTTTTGATCACGGTCTCTCCGCCGATGATCACATCTTCGACGGCGACACGCCCCTCCATACGGGATGCGAACGAGATACCGACAGAATCGGAATCCTCGCGATAGAGATACGCCCCCTCGGTATCCTTGCAATCCGATTCGCGCACGATGATATCCTGCGCCACATCGACGAGCCGTCGCGTGAGATATCCGGCGGTCGCGGTACGAAGCGCGGTATCGGCATTTCCCTTGCGGGCGCCATGATTCGATATGAAATACTCGAGCACATTGAACCCCTCCTTGAACGAACTCCGGATCGGAAGCTCGATCGTCTCACCGGTCGCACCGGCCACGAGTCCCTTCATGCCGGTCATCTGAACAACCACCGACTCGGATCCTCTTGCCTTGGAATACACCATCGAATAGACCGGGCCTTCCTTGTCGAGCGATGCGCGGACGGCATCGGTGATCTTGTTCTTCGCTTCGTTCCAAATCTCGATGACACGGTTCCGTCGCTCCTCATTCGTGAGGAGTCCATTCTGAAATTGCTCCTTCACTTCGAGCACGGAGACTTCGGCCGTCGCCATGATGACTTTCTTCTCCACTGGAACCTTGAGATCATCCATCCCCCAGCTGATACCGGACTTCGATACCGCACGGAACGAGAGATCCTTCAATCGATCCGCGAATTTCGCCGTCTCATCACCGCCCAATTCTTCGATCATCTTCGCGATGAGGAACTTCCAATCTTTCTTCGTCATTTCCGCATTCACGAAACGCATACTCTCGGGAATGATGTCATTGAGGAGAATACGGCCGACCGAAGTCTCGATCATCTCCCCCTCCCACAGAAGTTTCACTTTCGCATTGATCGCGACGAGTCCGTTCTGATACGCGAGAATCGCCTCATCCATCGTCCCGAATGACTTGCCCTCGCCAGGCATACCGTCTTTCAGATGCGAGAGGTAATATCCGCCAAGCACCATATCGAGGGTCGCCGTCACGATCGGCTCGCCGGACGCGGGTTTCAGGAGATTCTTCGAGGAAAGCATGATTTCCGCGCTCTCCTTTCTCGCCTGATCGGTCAGCGGCACATGCACGGCCATCTGATCGCCATCGAAGTCCGCATTGAACGCGGCACACACCATCGGGTGGAGACGGATCGCCTTCCCTTCGATGAGCACGGGCTGAAATGCTTGGATCGAGAGCCGGTGGAGAGTTGGCGCGCGATTGAGGAGCACGAAGTGATGCTCGATGATCTCATCGAGGATTTCGTACGCTTCCTCCGCATCCGCATCCACCATACGGCCAGCCGTCCGAACATTGTGGGCGAATTCCTTTTCGATCAATTTCTGGATGATGAAGGGCTTGAAGAGTTCGAGCGCCATCTTCTTCGGGAGTCCGCACTGATGCAACTTGAGGCTCGGTCCGACGACGATGACCGATCGACCGGAGTAGTCAACCCGTTTTCCGAGGAGATTCTGACGGAAACGACCCTGCTTCCCCTTCAGAGAATCCGCGAGCGATCGGAGGGCACGACGCTGTCCGGTCGCGGCGGCCGTCGAAGCCTGTCCGCGACGAGCGCTGTTGTCGAAGAGCGCGTCCACCGCCTCCTGGAGCATCCGCTTCTCATTTCTCGTGATCACTTCCGGCGCGCCGATCGAGAGGAGTTTGCGCAGGCGATTGTTGCGATTGATGATGCGGCGATAGAGATCATTGAGGTCGGAAGTGGCGAATCGTCCCCCATCGAGGGCGACCATCGGACGGAGGTCGGGTGGTATCACGGGAATGACGGTCGGGAGCATCCACTCGAGCTTCAAATCGGATTTCTCGAAGCCCTGGAGGACTTTCAGCCTCTGGAGCGTTTTCTTCCGATCCAATCCTTCGCCGATATTGCCGAGCTCGACTTTCAATTGCTCGATCTTGTCACCGATATTCACTTTCTCGAGGATTTTCCTGACCGCTTCGGCTCCGATACCCGCGGTGAAGACCTGCCCGAAACGAGTGGAGAGATTGAAATACGCCACTTCTGAGAGGATCTGATGCGGGGAAAGACTCTTCAGGTCATCCTTCGTATCGCGATACTGTTCCTTCAGTTCTTCGAGTGCCTTCTCGAATTCCTTCGCATCCTGATACTGCTGTTTCAGCTCCTTCTGTTTCGACTTATATTCCTTTTCGAGTTGATCGACGGACGCTTCCTTCAATTTCTCATTCACATCGGTGATGATGTATGAAGAGAAGTAGATCACGCGTTCCAATTCCTGCGGAGAAATCCCGAGGACGAGACCGATCTTCGACGGCACCCCGCGAAGAAACCAGATGTGGGAAACCGGTGCCGCGAGTTTGATATGGCCCATGCGTTCGCGACGGACGACCGATCGCGTCACTTCCACTCCGCACTTGTCGCACACGATGCCCTTATACCGAATCCGCTTGTATTTGCCACAATAACACTCCCAGTCCTTGGCCGGACCGAAAATCTTCTCGCAGAACAGCCCCTCCGGCTCGTACCGCTGGGTCCGATAGTTGATGGTCTCCGGCTTCGTTATCTCGCCGAACGACCATTCGAGGATGCGCTCCGGACCGGCCAGCGTCAGCCGCACCGATTCGAAGTCGCTTACCTTGGTGATACTCTGATCCATACTCCAATAGGTATTTTATGACCAATTATGCGATTTCTTCCGGTACGACGACCTCCGCTTCCGATACCGTGGGTGCCACCCTCTCCAATGCTTCCGTTCCGAAGTTCTCATCCACGACCGGGACGATTTCCCCATCATCCTCATCGATAGACCGGACGCCTTTCAGCTCGACATCGAGACAGAGACCTTTCAATTCATTGACGAGGACATGGAACGATGCCGGGAGGTTGGGACTGCGGATCGGCTCTCCTTTGATGATCGATTCATACGCCTTCGACCGGCCGAGCACATCGTCGGATTTGATCGTGAGCATTTCCTGGAGCGTATGCGCGGCGCCGTATCCTTCGAGCGCCCAGACTTCCATCTCTCCGAAACGCTGTCCACCGAACTGCGCCTTGCCCCCGAGCGGTTGCTGGGTGATGAGCGAGTATGGCCCGATGCTTCGCATATGCAGTTTGTCTTCGATCAAGTGATTGAGTTTCATGATGTACATGATGCCCACGGTCGATTCATTATCATAGAACTCGCCGGTCTTCCCGTCTTTCAATCGGATCTTTCCATTTTCATTGAGACCAGCTTTTCGCAATTCCGATTTGATATCCTCTTCGGAGACGCCGTCGAGCGCGGGGCTCGCGACATTGTAGCCGAGCTTTGAAGCCGCCCAGCCGAGATGCGTCTCGAGGATCTGCCCGATGTTCATACGACTCGCCACACCGAGCGGATTGAGGATGATGTCGATAGAGGTACCGTCCGGGAGGCACGGCATATCCTCGACCGGCGCCACATGCGAGATGACACCCTTGTTCCCGTGGCGACCCGCGAGTTTGTCCCCGACGGAGACCTTGCGCATCTGTGCGACGGATACCTGAATCTGCTCGAAGACACCCATGGGGAGTTTGTCGCCCTTATCACGGGAGAACACCTTGATATCAACGACTTTGCCATGCTCGCCGTGCGGGAGGTACATGGAAGAATCCTTCACATCGCGGGATTTCTCGCCGAAAATGACACGGAGCAATCGTTCCTCCGCGGTGAGGTCTCCCTCACCCTTCGGCGTGATCTTCCCCACGAGAATATCTCCCGAAGAGACTTCCGCACCGATACGGATAATACCCGTCTCATCGAGATTTCGGAGACGATCCTCGCCGATATTCGGGATATCGCGCGTCACCACTTCCGGTCCCAATTTCGTATCGCGGACATCCATCGAGAAATCCTCGATATGGATCGAGCTGTACCGGTCGTCCTGCACGACGCGCTCGGAAACGATGATAGCGTCTTCATAATTGTATCCTTCCCATGGAATGAGCGCGACGAGCATATTCTGCCCGAGCGCGAGTTCGCCGTGATCGGTCGAGGCGCCATCCGCGAGGAGATCCCCCTTCGCAATCGTCTGCCCCTTCATCACGCGCGGCACCTGGTTCATCGAGGTGAATGAGTTCGACTTGGCGAACGAAAGGAGGCTATATTCGCGATCGTAGATTTCTTTCTTCGACCCGGCCGGGGCGGCTTCCCGCACGATGATATGACTCGCATCGACTTCGATCACCTCGCCTTCCTTCACCGCGATCACCGCCTGACCCGAGTCCGCCGCCGCCTTGTCTTCGATACCGGTTCCGACGATCGGCGCCTGGGGCTTCACGCAAGACACCGCCTGCCTCTGCATGTTCGAACCCATGAGAGCGCGATTCGCGTCATCGTGCTCGAGAAACGGGATGAGCGCCGTCGCGATGGAGATACACTGCTTGACGGACACATCGACGAAGTCGAGGTCCACCGTATCCACCATGCCCGGCTGACCCTTCACGCGCGCGCCGACCGCATCATTCATGATATTGCGATGATCGTCGAGATCAATACCAGCATGAGCGATCGACTTCCTGTCCTCGACGATCGCATTCAGGTATTCTATTTCGCTCGTAATGAACGGTTTCACGGCGATCGTATCGCCCTTCTTCTTCTTTGTTGCGATTTTTTTCGCGAGTGTCTCGTCGATTTTTTCACCGGCTTTCGCGATACCGTCGATATCTTCCCGGAGGATCCGATGGAGGAGTTCTGTCTCAGATGCAGTCACAGATTTCTTGATCACGAGGTAGGGTGTCTCGAGGAAGCCATATTCATTCACACGGGCGTAACTCGCGAGGTGTCCGACGAGACCGATATTCGGACCTTCCGGCGTCTCGACGGGACAGATACGGCCATAGTGCGACGGGTGCACATCACGCACTTCGAAACCGGCGCGTTCACGGGTAAGTCCGCCGGGACCCATCGCCGAGAGACGCCGCTTGTGCTCGAGCTCCGCCAAAGGATTCACCTGATCCATGAACTGCGAGAGCTGGGAAGATGAGAAAAATTCCTTCACCGATGCGGCGACCGGTCGCGGATTGATGAGCTGTCCTGGGACGACGGATTCGAGATCGCAAGTGCTCATGCGATCCTTCACATTGCGCACCATGCGGTACACGCCGACACGCAGTTTGTTCTGGATGAGTTCGCCCACGGCACGCACACGACGATTCCCGAGGTGATCGATATCGTCAGCCTTCGCGGTCGGGTCATTGGAGAGGCGGATGATTTCGCGGACGATCAGGATGAGGTCATCCACGCACAGGATGCGATTCTCTTCGGTATTCTCCCGATCGATTTCAAGCCTCTGATTCAAGCGATACCGGCCGACGGAACCGAAATCATAGCGTTCGAAATTGAAAAACATCGCATCGATCATCGACTTCGCATTCTCTTCGGTCGCGAGATCTCCCGGACGGAGCCTTTTGTACACTTCCCGATATGCTTCGCCCCTCGACTTCGACGGATCCTTCGCGAGGGTTTCCTCCATAAAGCGGATTTCGCCATTGTCGATATCGGCGAATGCCTGCCTCAGCGTCTTCTCATCGGTACCGAATGCCTTGAAAAGGGCGGAAATCGGGATTTTTCGCTTACGGTCGATCTTCACGGAAATCACGCCGTCGAGGTCGGTCTCCACTTCGAGCCACGCACCGCGGTTCGGGATGATCTTCGCGCCGAACAATTTCTTCCCTTTGTTGTACTCCATGGTGAAGAACACTCCCGGAGAGCGGATGAGCTGGGAGACGACGACGCGCTCCACACCATTGATGATGAATGTCCCGCGCTCCGTCATCACCGGGAAGTCGCCGAGGTAGATCTCCTGCTCCTTCACCTCGCCGGTCTTCTTGAGAACGAGAGTCGCTTTCACGCGGAGCGGCGCCTCGAAAGAAATGTTCTTCGCCTTCGCGGCGGTCGGCGAACACTTCGGCTCATCGAGGTAGTGGTCCGAGAAAGAGAGCTCCAAATCCTTCTCCGTGAAATCCGTGATCGGATTGATCTCCTGAAACAGTTCCGTGAGCCCCTTGTCCCAGAACCACTGATAGGCATCCTGTTGGATCTCGATGAGATTCGGGAGCGACACCATGATACGGTCGCGAAAAAACTTCCGCTTCGAGAGCGAGGAAGTCGAACCGAATGTATCCCTCACCTTCAGCACCTTTTGCGCTTTGGACATAAAAAAGCGCTCATCGCACCCCCCTTCCACTCCGATCGAGAACATGGAAGAAAGACTAATGAGATTAGTCGGATAACTATTTACTTGTCCGAAAATGCGTCACCCGTTCGCATTTCGTTGTTGCTTAGCTGATTTATCCGTACCGCGAGCCGGTTCGGCTTCATTAGGCCTCGTGCGTTTACCAAAGTCCTGCCTACTGTATGGGTCCAAGAATCGCGTTAAACGCATAAGTCCTAACACTTTCCAAAAATGTAGAGTGAATGGTAACAAACTGTCAAGTGCCTGTCAAATGATTTTCAGAAGAAGCAAAAAAAGAGCTCGGGATGGCTTTGAAATCAGGCACCGCTCATATTGTGAAAAACGAAGAACATGGGGAATACGGGAAAAATCAGAGGGAAGCCACTATCTTTTCATAGCTCCACCCTTTCTTTCTTTTTTTCTTTTTGTGACTCGCGGACAGCGAAGCCGTACGCAACCGCGATCGTCTTTCCCACCCTGTACGAAGTATAGGTTTCCGGAAGGCTTGAGTCAAGGCTGAAGGTATCCACCATTTCCGGTACGAGCGCCATCTCCGCCAAAATCTCATCGAGAGCAATGAGGATCGCCTTCCCGCTCCCCCGCTCCTCCTGCCAGGTGCGAGACGCCACGACATTCACGCCATCAAAAAGTGCCAGCGTCGAAGATTCCTTTTCAATATTCAGTTTGAAGGTATATGGCACAGAACACAGTCATCAAAGCGTAAAGACCGGACAAAACACAAGCGATTCATTGTGATCGATTCTCATATTTTTTACCTCACTTGGTATGAAAGGGTCCTGCTCTTCCTCCCCGTTTTGAGGTCAACCGCATACCAATCATATTTTCCCCGAGGTTTTGTGACGATAAAAGTGACCGAGAAACGACCCTGGGCATTCGTCCGGAGCAATTGTGAAGCATAGGATCCGGATGCCGTCTGAAAGAAAAGTCTCACGCGATTTTTTTTGGAAAACTTTTTCCCTGACTGCGTCAGCGAGTGTCCTCTCACGACGGAACTCGCGGATTGGGCGATCACATATTTCTTGTCTGATGTATCACCACCAATCTTTTTGCCACTCTCTCCATTCGAGGGAGTGACTCCCGGAGTGATCGGGGGCTGTGCCACGATACTAGGAGGGGTCGTGACAGTTACGGTCGTACTCTGACTCGCGTTCCCACCCGCGCCCGTACAGGTGATCGAATAGGTCGTCGTTACGACGGGAGAAACAATCGCTGAGCCAGAGGTACCAGACGCAACAAATCCCGTACCAGCGCATGAAGAAGAATCATTAGAGGTCCAAGTGAGCGTTGCTCTCTGCCCGGAGACGATTGACCCGGGCGTCGAAGAGAGCGAAACGGTCGGAGCGGCAATAAGCGGTGACACAGAGAGAGGAGTGGAGAGATCGGCACCGATTGATCCGCACGAGACGCGCTGAGAGGCGTTCGCGACTGTATCGGTATTGCCCGAGAGGGTGGCCGGTCCGGTGACATCATAGCCGACTGGAATACGCACGAATGTATTGCCCGTTACGATGGCGGTCATCGAAGAAACCGTATTGCGTATACCCGTGATATGCGAGTCCTGTGAAAAAGGAACATTGTTGAGGAAGAGGCTGTCCGTTACGGTGAGCGAATTAGTCGGGTGGAGATTTCCCTCTTCGCCAAAAGTGATCATCGGTGTGTTCTGCCTATTGGGATTTTTTATCACCTTGTTACAAGTGATATTCACTACGCCGCCATTCGGAATATCGATATCATAACTGGCACCTGCCGGTACCGTGCCATCATCTTCAAGCGTGTTTAAGATATTCGTCTCAAGCGCACGGCTTTTGATGTGATGTCCGGTATTGGTGTTCTTGAAGGTTGAATGGGTGATGGTGACTTTCTGCACGATACCGGAAGAAACGCCGTGCCCATTATAATCAAACACCGAATTGGCAATCATGATCTGACCAGCAGAATACGCGCCTCCTAATATGCCATTCTCATTATCATGGAAATAACTATTTTGCACGGTAAGCAATCCCCCCCGGTAACGAATTCCCGCGCCACTCCGATCCATTGCGGTGGCGCCGGAAAGTTCGATGCTATCGAGAACAATCGTCGTCCCGCCTTCGGTCAGCAAAATTCCCCCTCCATTTGGAAGGTCTTTCTTACTCGAAAAATGAGCAAAACCGCCCACTCCTCGTATGGTAACCGATTTATTGATATCAGCATACATATTGATGTATGTTCCGGCATCGACATCGATCGTATCCCCAGGCAGAGCCGCATCAATGGCACTTTGAAGATCAGGGTAGGTTGCGGAACCTCTCTTGAAGTGATTGACTGTGGCGACCGGGGGAGGTGTCGGCGAAGGAGATGGGGTATGTATCTGTCCTCCCCAGGTGAGAACATAAGCATCAGCGGTGCAGTTTTCTCCCCAGGTGCTCGCGAAGATGACCTTCGAGCCATCCGGGCTAAGCGATGCGTGCGATTGTGCCCAGTACGGAATCATGGGACATGTTGCTTCTGGCGTCTTGGCGACATAGGGTTCATCGGTCATCGTGTGCGCTAATCGCTCGAAATGCGGCACGGTCAGGGTGCTGTCAAGATAGAGTTTGATGACTTCGTGCTCGAATGGCTGGAGCGGCTTATCTGCTGGATTACCATCCGTATTGACCACGCAATATCCCCAGTGCCTTATATCCCGGCACGATATATGAATGCCGTTAGTCCATCCGATATCCATAATTGGTGTCGTGGCACCAGTGTTTCGTGTAGCATTGGCATCGATTGTGCCGTCACTCTTGAGAGCAATACCGATAGGAATCTTCGCCTTGATGATGTAGTGCTTATCCCCCAGGAAGTAGGCATTCGAGGCATTCGTCTGCATGAGGTATTCGGTGCCATCGGCATCGCGCACGAGGTCGCCATGTCCAGTTGTGATACTCACCTTACCGATATACTTTCCTGTTGCACGATCAAAGGACTCCATGCCCGCATAGCGCCAGTACCCATTACTTGCATATTGGACGAGCATATACTTACCTGATGGCGACACGGCCACCCAATCAACTGAAACCTTGGCCGAGGAAGGCGTAGTGGTTGCGATATCCATCACGACCCCCTTCTGCCTATTGATGACATCGTAGGCAAAGACCTGTTTCCCGCCACCGTTTGGCAAGGAACCAACCATACCGAGATACCGACCATCATCTGAGAGCTCCTGCCACCCAGCGTGATAATCAATGCTTGCGTATTCGGAGAAGCACTGGAGCATCTCGCGCGTACCAGTGGTGATGTTGCCACTTCGATGCAAAGTATATTTGATGAGACGATCGTGGTTTGGACAGTTGAAACCGTCTTTATCGACTGAATTCGACTGAATCGATCCTATGTAATACAGGACATTTGGATCAGTCGGCGACCAGACAGGAGCACTCCCCGAAGCAGGCCAATTGAATTGGAGCGTATGGACTGTCTGGAAAGATTGAGCATCGATGATCCTATTGCTATTGAGAAGGATGAGCGATTGATCGGCGTTCCATGCTTGGAGTTGCGAATAGGTATGCCTTGAGCTCTCAGTTATTCTCGTGACACAAGAACCGAATACCGGATCGTTATAGGTTACACCGAGAGAGGGTTTCGCCATAGCAACTGGTTCCGCGAGTACCGTCTTCGCTGTCGAATTCGCAGTGATGAGCCCGCAGTTCCCGCTTGCAACTGGCGGCACTGATGTGGATGAGGATTGGGTCGTTACATTCACCACACCTGATTGAAGTGATACATTGCCGGCGGCATCATAGGCGGCGACGGTATAGGTATACGCAGTGCTCGAGGTGAGCGCAGTGTCGGTATAAATCGTCGAGGTCGTGGTGGCGATTTGGCTTCCATTACGATATATCCTGTATCCTGTGACGGCGACATTATCTGTCGAGATATTCCACGAGAGCGTAGCGCTCGCCTGTGATACCGATCCTGCCGAGAGTCCTGTCGGAACTGAGGGCGGCTGAGTATCAGAAGCAGGGGCGGGCGTTGTGCTACTGCCGGCACCATAACGGTATGCCCAGGTATACCTCTTGTAATTACCACCGCTTGTTATAAAGATGAACACATTGTCGACAGGATCATAATCGAGCACATGAGTAACGCTCAATGAACCGATATTGTATGGCAGATCCGCAGGACTCTTCTGCATCACCGAGCTCGACCATACCTTGGTAACCGGATCAAAGGCATAAAAAACACCATTCAAGATGCCACCCCCGATGATATGATTCACGGAATCATACGCCCAGCCCGTCTCGCCGTCATCCGTGGCGCCGTTCAACGGTCGTGGCGGGAGCGTACCGGTCACTCCAACCATCTTAGTAGCGGTTGATTTTGCAAAATCACCGCGATTCAATGTGAGTTCGTAGACCGTACCATTACTCATCACATAATACATCTTGTCCGTCGGGGGAAAGTAGACGAGATTCTGAGCGTAATTACCTCCACGAATCTTTTCAAACCTACTCGTCACTCTCGTGACAGGATCATAGACGGACATACCGTCACCACCGAGAATAATGACTTTGCCCGAGACCGGATCGTATTCGGTAGCGACATATGTGTATGTCGACCACTCTCCACCCGGTGTTACTTCGATCGGTGTCCATGTCTTTGTATTGGTGTTGTAGCTCCAGATCGGTCCGCGAGTGGTATAGGGCTGTACACGAAGCTCATCTTCGTTAATACAGGGGCTCTTTGGACTTGATCGATTCTGAAGATACAGGAGCTCGCCCGTGCTGGGGACAAAGGTGAGTTGATCATATGAATGGACGGCCGCTGGATGACCGGTTGAGATCCACCCGCCAGTCGCCACATTATAATTTGAGAGGCGCATGTCTGCGATCGGCGTCGAGGGATACGCGCTTTGCCACTTCAGAGAAGGTTGATTCAGATCGAGTACATCGACATCGGTACGCGGAGTCGTCGAATGGCCGCCGCCCCACAAGAGCATTTGATTGTGAATGCTGTCATAAGTAAAGCGGCTATACCCGACAACGCCACTGCCATCATATACGGTAGGAGTCGGACTGCCCCAGAGATGGCAACCAGGAAGACCTGCTGGTTTGTATTCACCAAGCGAAAGGGCGGTATTCGGGGGAATGTTTGCAAGGGTAGGGTTCGGCGCGAAAGCATGAGATGAAAGAGGCGCATGCAAGAACATGATGCACCCCATGGTGAAAAAAACCCTACGAGCAACACTCGATTTTCTTCTGTTGTGCGAAAAGAGCTTGTACATCATAACCCTTGCTATTATTGTACCTTTTTCCAGTCGAAATGCCACGGATCGTCTTTCCGCCCGGGGGCGATATCAGCGTGCCCGACGACTGCCTTGATACCGTATTGCCCGCGGAGAGAGGCGATGAGCGCATTCACCGCATCATACTGTGCTGTCGTGTATTTGTCATCCTTGGTATTCAGGATCTCCACTCCGATGGAGAAATCATTCACATTCGTCCGCCCGTCCGGCATCTTGGACACGCCCGCATGATACGCGATATCCGCATCATCGACGAGTCGGTAGATACTCCCCTTCCGATCGATCAGGTAATGTGGCGTGACACCATATCCCCGCCAGATATCGATGACCTTGTCCACCGAATACGGATCGCCCCCCTCGGAATTATACGAGGAGTGCAAAACAATCGTATCAATAATCCGCTTCTCTTTCGGGACACCGAAACCGAAATCCACTTTCCGATTGATGATATGAATTTTTGTTTGATCATTCAAAACAGCGGGCGATTGAGGAGTAGGGGCGGTCGTTTTGCCTGCGGGCGATGCGACCGCTGTTTCTGTCACGCCCTGCTTCATGGTCTCCTCTGATCGTTTCTCCACCATATCCTTCACGCTCTCCGCCTGACTCCGGATCGCCTGATACCGCGCGATCTCGCCCGCACCCGTCACCATATCCGCGACGGGCACTTCGCTTGTGCTCTTATTCTCCAAAGCGATCGGCTCGCCCGAAGATCCGAAGAGAAAATACCCTGCTCCGAGGAGCATGAGAAGTACCGTGATGAGAAGGCTGATGAGACCCATATTTTGGAGAAGATATTAGATGTTAGATGTTAGATACTGGATATTGAAAAATAGAGATTAAAATTTGGAGGTGAGTATTTTTTACAGCGGTTGCACCGCTCCAAAAGCGGAACAACCGTTATAAAAAATACTATCATCTGTTATCCAATATCTAGTATCCACTTCTACTTGTACCGCAAAGCGTCGAGAGCGTCGATACGGCTCGCTTTGCGCGCGGGGAAAATCCCGGTGAGGAATCCGACGAATGCGCCGAATATGATGATGGTCATGACGAACCACAGCGGACTGTAAAAGAGACTCACCTGCTCGCCGCCGAAACGGGAAGCGATGAGATTGATCATGAAGTTCACGATCTGCCCCTCGAGAAAACCGATGAAGACGCCGCCGAGTCCGCCGAGGAATCCCATCATGGTCGCTTCGGAGATGAACATGAGCCAGATGGCGGTATTGGAAGCGCCGATCGCCTTCATAATTCCGATCTCTTCGGTTCGTTCGAGGAGAGTGATGGTCATGGTATTGAACATACCGATGGCGGAGACGACGAGCGCGATCACGCCAAACATCATGAGGACGATCTGCACCACACGGAACACTTTGTTCGCCTGATCGACGATGTCCGAGATCGACGACGCGACGAGCCCCTTCTCCACCACCGCGGCACGAACGCCCTCGACCTCGTTCGTGCTCCCGCATTTCACTTTCACTTTCGAGAAACTCGGGAGACTGAGCCTATTCAAGGTCGAAAGAGGAATGTAGAGCGTATTCTCCTCGCCCTGCACGATACCGGACACGATATACGGCGTATCGGGGAGGAGGAGCGATTCCTTCGATGATCCGTCCGACGCCTCGATTTTCTGAAAGAGCTTGAGGTCGATGGCTTTCCCGACGATGTCTTCCGGCGTTCCGCTGAAAATGCTCGCCACTGCCGCCGAAACGACGACCTGATGTTTCATGCTGTCGAAATTACGCCCGACAGTGAAGGCGAGACCATCGAGGTTCATAAAAGAGCTCTCCGTCGCGATCGCATTCACCTCGAGCGTCACCCCGTCAAGTTTCGCCTGCGACCGGAGTTCGAGCGCGGGGATCACTTCCTCGACGCCTTGGATTTCTCCGATCTCGGAGAGGAGTCGCGGATTAAGCGCGACGGTCGTCCCGCCATCGGTCGTCACATCGAGCGTCACCAGGGCATCGGAAGTCGTTATTTTCTTGAGCAGAGTGCGCTGGAGTCCGTATCCGAAAGAAACGAGGAAAAGAATCGCCGCGATACCGACGCCCATGCCGAAGATCGTGAGGATGGTCCGCATCGTCCTAGCCCTGAACATACGGAGAGACAATTTGACGACATCAGAGACGAGCATATTTGAGAGCCGAAGATATTAGATACGAGATATTGGATACTGGATGAGGGGATAATTTTCAATTTCTAATTTCTAAACAATTTTCAATGATTTAATTTTGGAATTTTTCAATGAGAGAATTCAAACATTGTTT
>CAYOIM010000016.1:16383-20384 GCA_964404075.1 uncultured Bdellovibrionales bacterium
AATTTTCAATGATTTAATTTTGGAATTTTTCAATGAGAGAATTCAAACATTGTTTGAAAATTAGAAATTGTTTATATCTAGGAGTATTTGATGAGCATGATGATCTCTATTTCACGGACCATTTTCTCCGCGGTCAGACGGTTGATGCCGACACCGCCGATATCCTGCGGAGCATCGAGCCTCCGCATGAGTTCCTTCTGACCGATCTTGCTATCGAGACGGAGCTTTAGGGTGGATTGCAGGCGGATTTCCTGAGCGGGCGAAAGTGTGAGGCGGAATCGCTGTTTCAGATAGGATGAGAGGGACATCGGCGCCTGACTCGGCATGGTCTTGCTCATATCCGCCTGACTGATGATGCCCGTGATGCGATCCGTGAAGGATATCGCTCGGGATTTGTTCCACCCCGCGCCGCCCTCCTCCAGATCCTTGTCAAGCGACTCGCTGAAACGGGATCCGTCGATATTCTTGAAGAGCAGTTCCTTGAGGAAACTCTCTCCCATAGCGACCTGCTCATCGGAGAGTTCGGAGAGCACATGCGCCATGAGCTGTTTCGCCTTGAACGGGATGAGGAGGACATCCACCTGTTGCGGCAAGAGATTCTTGAAGGATGCCATGAGCATCTTCAGCTCTTCCGTTTCCTTCGGCATATCCGCCTCATGAAGCCGCTTGAGGAGCGCCTCCTCTTCGACCTTCTTCTTCTCCGGAATCTTGCGCTTTTCCTTGAAGACTTCCTCGCTGATGACCCGACCGTCCTTCATGCGGATCACGCGGTCGGCATAGACGAGATGCTCCGGATTATGCGTCACCATGATGATCGTCTTCCCGTCATGCTCGTTCAGTTCCTTCAGGATCTGGAGCACATTCTCCGCCGATTCGGAGTCCAGGTTCCCCACCGGTTCATCCGCGAGGATGATGCTCGGATTGTTCACGAGCGAACGAGCGATCGCCACGCGTTGCTTCTGGCCACCAGAGAGTTGACTCGGATACTTTTCCGCATGCTCGGCGATTCCGAATCGCCGCAGGAGCTTGATACCTTCCGCCCGACGCGCCTTCACCCGCTCCCCCATGAACGCCCGCGGCAAACACACATTGTCGAGCACCGAGAGCGTCTCGATGAGGTAGAATGCCTGGAAGATGAGCCCCACGCCTACCTGATGCAATTCCAGCATCTCCTTTTCCGACATGGTCGAAAGCCCCTTACCATTGATGCGGACATCTCCGTAAGTCGGGGTCTGCAGTCCGGCGATCGCATAGAGGAGGGTCGATTTTCCGCAACCCGAGGGACCGAAAATGATCACATACTCGTTCGGGTAAATGGAAATATTCGTCTCCTCGAGGGCACGCGTCTCATTGGACTTCCCCTGATTGTAGAGGACGCGGAGACGATCGACGACAATTGATGGACCTAATCCTGATTCCATAAAATCCTCCGCTCAGATCTTTTCCATTGTATCATATTTTCATTGCCATTTTTCGGCGGAACGAGTATACTGATACTATGACTCCCAACAAAAAACAAACATCGAAGTCACATACTTTCTGGTGGGAGTCCCTCTTCAACCTCGTCGCCGCAGGGATACTCTCCGATGCGAAGGCTTTCATCCAGTCTGCGGAACATCAATTCAAAGAGTTCGTGGAATTGACGATCATCCGCTCCCTCCTCCTCCTCTCCGCCTTGATCGGGTATATCTTCATCCTCATCGGCATCGGCGAAGTCCTCGATTCGTTTTTCCGTTTCCCGGGGATCGGCACGCTCTTCATCGGTATCACCACCCTCCTCCTCTCCTTCATCGTCTTCTCTCTCGTCGGCAGTCAGAAGAAAAAATAATCATTCAGAAAACACTATGGCGAAAAACATGGTACAGTCGGTCAAAAACGCGGTCGAAAAGGAAATGAGCAAAGATCTGAAGAAAGCGCAAGTCCTCGCGACGAAAGAAATCGCGAAGGTGAAGAAGGAATTCGGGAAAGCATTGAAACAAGCCGAGCAATATGTAAAGAAAAATCCCGAGAAGGCGACCGCCATCGCCGCTGGTATCGGCGCCACCGTCGGAGCCGGCATTACCGCCCTCATCGCGAGGCACCTGCGGAAGAAATGATTGAGGGAAAGCATGAATATAGAATGTAGAATAGGGAATATAGAATAGAAACGAAAAGACTGGCTACGCGCCAGTCTTTTTATCTGAGTTGAAAAGCAATCGATTTCACTTCAGCGGACACACCGCTCAGAAAGCGGAGCGACCGTTGAAATGAAACACTTTCAATAGGTCGAGCGCAGGGCGTTCACGATGACGAATGCGTCGATGATCTCCTGCAGTATCGCCCCCTCTACCGGAGAAAGAAATCCGAAGAAAGCGAAGAACATGCCGAGGAGGGAGAGCCCGATGCCAATGAGGATGCTCTGCCGCGCGGTACGATAGGATTTCCTCGCGATATGGATGATATCGCGGATCTTCCAAACATCATTGCCGAGCACCACCACATCCGCCGCCTCGATCGAAGCGCTATTTTCCGTTCCCGAAAAGACGATCCCGACATCGGCGAGCGAAAGCGCCGGCGCATCATTCATCCCATCACCGATGATGCCGACGAGTCCCCGTTCCTGACCCCGCCTGACCGCCTCAGCCTTCGTCGCCGGCGAACAATCCGCCAGGATCGGCACGCGAAACGATCGGAATATCCGATCCGCATTTTCTTTCCGATCCCCCGTGAGAATGGCAAGATGATACCCACGCTCTCCGAGGTACCGGAACAACTTACCGACATCATCCTTCAATACATCGTCGAGAAGAAATTGCCCGATCCGCTTTTCCCCCGCATACATATCGATCGCAATGCCCTCCCCCTCCCCCTTCACGAGTCGATACGGCTGGTCATCGATCATTCCCGAAATACCCTCTCCTATTTTCTCGAATACCCGTTCCGCTCGATACGATTTTCCCTTCTTTCTCTCCCATTCGAAAAGAAATGCCCGTGCTACCGGATGGAGCGAATGCTTCTCCAGTGCCGCCGCGAGATCGAGGAGCTTCCCCTTCGTATACGCCGCATGCAGAGATGCTATGCTCCTCAGATTCGGCTGTCCCAAGGTGAGTGTCCCCGTCTTATCAAAAAAAAGCGATTCGATCTTCACGAGGAGTTCCAGGATCTTCGGCGACTTCACCACGATGCCGCCCCGGGCCGCCCGATTGAGTCCGCCGATGAAACTGATCGGCGCGGCGATGAGGAGCGGACAAGGCGTCGCTATCGCCAGCACGGCGAGAAATCTCTCCATATCTCCGTACGAGAGCGCCCCGAAAGCGATAAGGAGCGTCACACCGGTAAACACGATATTGTACTGTTCCGCAAGTCTCACGATATCCGACGGATGTTTCTTCCCCTCCTCGACGAGCGAGAGGATCCTGCGATAACTCGAATGCTCGAAGTCGCCCGAGACGGAGAAACGGATCGTCCCGCCGACATTGATCGACCCGCTCTTCAAAACCGATCCGGCATGATACATCCGCGGCTCCATTTCTCCCGTCAAATTCGATTCATCGATGAGCGCATCCGTGAGCAATTCTCCATCGAGCGGTACCAATTCATTCCGGCGGAGAATGATGATCATCCCTGGTTTCGCCTCATGAATATCGATCCCCCTCGTCCGATCATCACCGAGATCCCGTATCACGACCTTCGGAAACCGTTCGAGAAGAAAATGGAGTGTTTTCTCCGCCCGAGCTGACCCGTATTCCTCCAGTGCCGCCGATACCGACGCCATAAATGCGATCACCGCGCCGACAAGCCACGCCCCCATCCCCGCCGCGACCCCGAGCGTGAGGAGCGCGATATAATCGAGATTCCATTTCCCGATCCGTATCCGCGCATACGATTCCTGCAGGAGTCGGAACATCCCGATACCGACCGCAATCTGGTAATACAATGCCTGCGAAAAAACAAATCCCGATGTCAGGAGGATAAGCGCCACAAACGGCACGACGAAACTTCGATTCCAAAAAATTTCTTTG
>CAYOIM010000017.1:0-20074 GCA_964404075.1 uncultured Bdellovibrionales bacterium
GCGTAGTGACGAGCCTCGGTCTCATATTCGCAATGAGCGGTCGCGATGGTGATACCGCGCTCCCTCTCTTCCGGAGCCTTGTCGATATCATCGATACCGCGCGCCTTCGCCAAACCACGGAAGCTGAGCACCGACAAAATCGCCGCTGTGAGCGTCGTCTTACCATGGTCGACATGACCGATGGTACCGATATTGACATGCGGCTTGGTCCGCTGAAACTGTTCTGCCATACCTTTTTGTCCTTCATTCCCCTGCTCCCATAAAGGAAGCACAAGAAGAGAGAAACGAGTATTAAATAAATTATTTTTTCTAAGCTATTCAGAGCCACTTTTTCCACGAATGAAAAAAGATTGCCGTGAAGCATCAGAAACATACTATCAAGCTCTGTCAAAGGTGTCAAGAGTGCAACCATACCAAGCATTATGAATCCAACGGTCGCTCCGCTTTGAGGCGGTGAATCCGCTAGATACAATATCGATTACTAAACAAGAAAAGAGAGATGCACAAATGTTACCTCTACACCACGGTCGTCGTCTTCGTGTTACATTGCTCAATACCTTTCAAGGCTTTCTACAAAACAAACGCCTACTTGGAAGTCCAACCTCCAAGTGGACTTTGGTATTCCAAACAGCGGTCGAAGCCAGTACCCAAAAAAGTGAGGGGAGTGGGGTACAACCGCTCTCGAAGATAAGTGCCACCACCCCGGTTTGACTCACTATTACGAGAGAGGTACAATGTCTCTATGAAGAAAACATCGAAAGTATATTCTGGAGATCAGGTCGTCGCCATCCTCGAGGATATCAAGGATCAGTTTAATGCGTTCGGAGAAGGACTCGGCGTCGTTTCTGACGGGCAGGAACGACTCGAAAAACGATTTAATAGACTCGAAAAAAAAGTTGAAGAAATTGATATACGACTTATCAGCGTGCAAGGCGATGTCATCGAAATTAAACACAAGCTCTCGGAAAAAGTCGACCTCGCGGATTTCCAAAAATTGGAAAAACGGATGATAAAGCTCGAGAAACTCGTCTTGGCAACGAGATAATGTTTTTTCAATCATTCACAAAAAACAGAGAGCAATGAGCTCTCTGTTTTTTCTATTTTTTCACACAGTGGTCGCACCGCCCGCAGACGGAACGACCACTCTCAGCCTCAATTCTCTTTTCTAATCCCGCAAAATATGCGTTAGCAATTTGGCAAGCGAGATGGTCGCGACGCCGATCACCGTGTCCGCTCCGCCGTAGTAGATGACGAGCTTACTCCACTACCTTGTAACTAATACGCTGGCTCTTTTTCCTCGTTTTTGTATCAAAAGCATACCAAAAATATTTCCCTTTTGGCTTCCTTCCGACAGTAAAGCTCACCGAGAATACCCCATGATCATCCGTCCTCGTCTTGATTTTCTGATACGAACCATTTGCAACGGAAAAATATATTTCTACCAAGGAGTCCTTTGAGAACCGCTCACCACTTTGAGTGAGCGTCTCGCCGCGCTTCACCTGAGACTGAGAATTTTTTATGGCGCGCTTCTCCGGGACATATCTCACCGTTTTCGTATACACATCCGATATGGCACCATCGACATCCTTGAAACGGAAGTAGAATCTCTGCTTCCCGCCCTTCTTCTTCACATCGATCCTCACACCATCTCGTATCGCCCTCCATTCCGCACCAGCAAAATCCTCATGGCGCGACACCATGTAATAGGCTACATGATCGACATCATCAAACTTCACCCGGACGCTCTCATTACTGGTTTTTCCGAGACTCACATCCCCCTTCTTGAACGAGACCCCCGTATCAGCGAACGAGTGAGCACTCACCGTCACCGTCACCGTATAATAAATGGAAAACCCATTCGAATCACTCAACACATAGTCCACTGGATCCGTATAATCCTGCTCGAATCCCGGGGCTAAATTGATCGAACTCCCTATATCCGTGTAAATGACTGGAAGCAAAGTAGCCCTGTTCGTCCCATACGGCACCGTTATCGCTACGGTATGATTCTCATTGTCAATGACCGCCTGTGTCACGATGCCGTCAAATCGGAAATCGGAAATCGTCGGCGTCGATGCAGTGAGCACGGTCACGACATAGTCTTTCGTCGATCCGTCAAGCGCGGTCACCGTATAGGTCACCGGATTCGTGAAATCCTGCACCGTGTTGGAAGCGGGACTGATTGAGACTCCCGAAAAATAAATTTCCGGAGTAATCGCGGAGAGATCCGCTCCGGAAGGAATCGCGACACTCACCGTTCCCGCCGTATCATCGATGATCGGCTCAGTCCAAACGGGATGAATCACGATACTCGTAATCGTTTTCACTGATCGGAGATATTGCAATGTGCCCTCTACATTCAATCGCTTCCCGCTCGCGACGACGCCATCGAGTCCGGCGATGGCATCACCCTGATTCACGATGGCATCCTTCATCACATCAATACTGACATCCGGCCGATACCCCCACGCCAAGGCGACCGCACCCGCCACCATCGGCGCCGCCATCGATGTCCCATCCATCCACTCATAGGTCTCACCGGAACCATCGGCGAGATACTTCACCTTCAAATTATTCACGGTACAACCGGCATGATTCGCATCGGCGCTACCATTCGTTATCCATTTGAAACGGAGTTTCGTCGTCGCGGAAGAAGCGACCCCGAGCACAGTATCCCTCGCCTCATAGGATACGGATCCAGCCGAATCACTATCGTCATCGATCATCGATTCATCCCAGCGCATATCAGCGAGCGACCAGCTGACGCCGCCATCATCACTCGAATCAATCTCCATGTAATCACTCCATCCGCTCGGGCTGTATTCCGTATCGCAGGTGGTATCGAAATCCACATACACATGTCCATCTCTCGATGCTGTTGTATTATACGAAGCAGTGGTCGCGGTATTGCTCACATTATCCAGATACGGCGACTGGTTCGTATCACCGACGAGCTTCTTATCGCCGCTCTCATTCACGGTGCCGAAATTCCCCGTCTTCGTCCATGTCGCCGGTACACCGGGTACCGTCACACCCTGGAAATCTTCATTCAAAGCATTGGTATAGGCACTCGCGGAGAAGATATTCACCCCCGGTGCGGCCAAATCCACCGTTGATGCGCCGTAATTCGAAAAGTCCGCCAACGCGTCATTTTGGTCAGTCGCAGCGACACAGATCACATTGTCATACCCATTTCCCGAGAGAGCGCACGGATAGAGAGGGTCAGAACCGTCGTTATCAACCGACTCATTTCCCGCCGCCGCGACGAACATGCCATCGAAACTACTGATGGCACTGTCCAAAATCGGGTCATCATCATACCCTCCCCAACTGGCATTGATCACCTTCGCTCCATTCCGCTGGGCAAAAGCGATAGCATTCACCACTTCCTCGGTGGTGAGCGATGACTTCAGCGACATAATCTTCGCATTCGGAGCGACACCGATCAATCCCTTGGAATTATTCTTCAGCGCGGCGATAATACCGGCAACAAATGTCCCATGGGTGTCCGAATCCGGCAATGGATTCGTATCATCATTCTCGAAGTCATACCCGTGCAGGCATCCCCCGCCGATAGAATCGCCATTCGCATCCACGCAGGACGATCCATCCCACATATTCGCCGCGAGATCCGGATGATCATACGCGACACCCTCATCGATTACCGCGACCGTGATCGCGCCATTCGTTCCCTCATTGATGCCCCACGCTTCCGGCGCATCGATATCCGCATCAGCCGTTCCCGCCGTACCATTCACGGTCTGTCCGGTATTGTCGAGCCCCCACAAACTCGTTTTATAGGTATCATTCGTCGAAATCGCGAGCGGCTTGTACCGATAATTCGGCTGTACCAAGGTCACGGATGAATCGGCAATCAATTCCTCCACTTTCTTTTTGACCGATTTTCCATCTTTGATACGAAATACCGCCACTCTTCCCGAATCAAGAGATGCTTTTTTCTCGAGATGTCGCTTCTCGGCAAAAGTGGTGATTTTTGTCGTATTGCCGATGACACTCGATGCAAAGCGAACCATAATCTCGTCATTCGCATAAAGAGCCTTATCAGAAATTTTCGATATCCGTTTCTCTTGAGGAGCATTAAACCCGCCCTTTCCCGGAACAACGGCTACTGCACTCATCGGATACATTGACGCCGTAATGGCGATTACCAAAAAGAGAGCGAGCATTCTTCTGCCTTGCATCATCATAAGAGCATCATTATTTTATTTTTCTCAACTCTATTTTCTATACTCTCAACTCCATACTCTCTCATCATACCCTCCCCAATAAAAGCTGGCAAAAATGAGAAAACTAATCCCGCAGAATATGTGTGAGGAGTTTCGCGAGGGAGATGGTCGCAACGCCGATGACGGTATCCGCTCCGCCGTAGTAGATGACGAGCTTGCTTCCCAGGATGATGGATCCGCAGGGGAAGACGACATTCGGCACGATCCCCTCCAACTCATACTCCATCTCCGGGGTGAAGAGCGGCGCATCCGTTCGACCGATGACTTTCTCGGGGTCTTTCAGATCGAGGAGTGCCGCTCCCACGCGATACCGGTGATCCTCGGAAGAAACGCCATGATAGAGGAGGAGCCAACCTTTCTTCGTTTTGAGTGGAGTCGAGGAAATGCCTATTTTCAAATCATCCCACATCCCGGGTCGTGGTCTCATGATCGGATTGCGCGGGAGAAAATTCTTCCCATCGAGTTCCGAGAGATGTTTCACGAAACACAGGTCGATATTCGGCTGGAACCGATGGAGGAACACATACTGCCCATTGATTTTCTCCGGAAACAAGGCGGCATCCTTGTCATCGATACCGGGAGAAGAGATGAGAACCGGCGTCGTCCATTCATCGAATCGCCGCTCCTTAAATGCATTCACCGAAATACTCGTCATCGCGACCCGCGGAGGATGCACCGCATCGAAAGCCGTATAGCACATGTAGTAAGTATCCCCCATCTTCGTGATACGGGGATCCTCACAGCCGGAATTACCCGGGTTCAATTTCTGCTCGAAGAGTTCCCGCGGGACATAGATCGGCTCGGGAAGTCGTTCCTCGACCGTCGAGATATCCGAGAGGATGGCGTATCCCATCACCGAAGTATCCTCATGCCCCATCGCCCGATAGACGAGATGTATCTTCCCATCTTCAAGGAATGCCGCTGGATTGAACACCGCTTTATCCTCCCAATCGTGATCGGGAAGAGGAACGAGAATCGGATTTTCTTTCGCACGATCGAAGAGGAGCGTCCCTTCTCCCTGCGTCATATCCTGGAGCAGTCTCGCAAGCGGCGTGGTCGCACGGCATACGGTCGTATCGGCGGCACCATAGTAGATATGGAGATCATCCCCTTCGATATACGCACCGGATGGAAAGGTAATGTTGTCCACCATGCCATAGAGCTCATAATTTTCCTGCGGCATGATGATCGGCGTCTGCGTTCGTCCGATGATTTTCCGGGGATCCGACTTGTCGAGGAGCACCGCTTCGATACCGAATACCTGCGCGGGCGTCCCATAGTGATAGATATGCGAATAGATGAGGAGCCAGCCCTTCGTCGTCTCGAGTGGTGGTGCGCCGATTTCCACATGATCCCCCGTCCGCTTGGAGAGGTGCACCGCGTGATTGCCGATGTCCGCATACCAGTTCCGCCAGTATGCCTCCGACCACATGTCCGACTCTTTATCAAAAAAAGCGAGCGCGATCGTCGATGGCGGTCGATCCGTATTCACCGAAAGGAGTGCGGCGAATTTCCCGTTGATCTTCTTCGGAAACAAAGTCATCGCCTTGGAATTGAAATGCGTCACATGGTGTTTTTCCTGTATGGTTTTCAGATCCGTTGAAACCGCGAGTCCGACGGTGATGCCCTCCGGACTGAACGGATAGGTCGAAAGCGCCGTATAGAAAACATAATACTTTCCGCCGAGCCTCGTGACACGCGGATCTTCACAGCCATATCGTTCCCAACTTTCCTCCGGCAGGATGAACGGCGCCGTCTTCGGAAAATGCACACCATCCTTGCTCTCCGCTTTCCCGATGACCGAAAGCATCAGCTCGACGCCTTCGTAAAACTGCGGCTCCGAGAGAGCGCGATAGAGAAGTGATACGGATTTCCCGGAACCCGTTTTGACCGGACACCCATTGAATGTCGCCGCCGCCTCGAAGGCATGCTCCCAGTTGGGACGGAGGATCGGATTAGAGGAAGAGCGGATAACGGACAACATAATTCTCCAACATTATGGATTGAAGGTGATCGCTTTCAGGCGTACGGGCTGATGCGTCATGAGCCGCGACAGGAATTCATCGATCGGAGCCGCCGCGACCGCGACGGTCTGATCCGACGCACCGTAATAAACGAGGAGTGTCCCGTTCTTCACGACCGACCCACATACATACACGACGCCCCGTTTGTGTCCGTTGTTCTCATAACTCATTTCGGGTTCGAGGATCGGCTGATCGGATCGTCGCTTGATCTTTTCAGGATGATTGAGATCGAGGAGCATGACACCGACCTTGTACTTCCCGGGATCGCGGGCATCCATCGCATGGTAGAACACGAGCCAGCCGCGATCCGTACGAAGCGGCGGCGCTCCGACTCCGCGGATGATATTGTCCCACTGATTCTTCCGCTTCACTTCGGCGTATCCACCACCGCCATGAGACCTCAGGCTCTCGATATAATTCCCGTCCCCGAGGTCATCGAGGCTCTCCACATATTCTATCTTGATATCCGGACTGATGCCATGGAGCACCGCGTATTTCCCTCGGATTTTCTCCGGAAATATCACCCAATTCTTCTGGATCTGTCCCGGCTGGGAAATGAGTCGGGGTGATGTCCAATGCCAATGCTGTGCGAGAAAATCCCGAGTCGCGATGGATGAGAGCGCGACCCCCGGAGGATTCATCCCGTCGAAAGCGACATAAATGAGGTAGATCCGCTCACCGATCTGCACAATGCGGGGATCCTCACAGCCGCCGTACCCTCCGCCAGAAACCAGCTGATACGGATGTCTGTCCGCTGATTTGTTCCGCTTTTCGAAAGATCGCGACGGGATAAATACCGGTCCCGGTTCGCGATAGTGGATGCAGAGACCATCGAAACTCGCCGCATACCCGAGTACGGAGAGTCCATCATGCCCCTGCGCCCGATAGAGGAGGTGCACGACGCCGTCGATCTGCAAAGCCGCCGGATTGAAAGTCGCCATCGATTCCCACGGATGCTCCGGACGAGGCGTAAGAATCGGATTACTCGGATGCCTCACGAGCGAGAGGGTGTGTCCGGTCGCCTCTTTCTTCGTCTGTCTTGTCGTTTTCTTCTTAGGAACTTTCTTCAGAAATTTCGGCATGGCACGAGCGACCGAACGGAGCGGTTCGGCGAAAATCTTTCGTGTTCCTTCCTGAAAATATCCGAGATAACCGTCATTCGTGTGGACGATCCCCACAAGATGGATATCCGCCGTCTTCCAATGATCCGGTTGTTCCCAGAGCGGATGCGTCGTCCGCCAGAGAAGCTTCGCCGGTGCCGTTTTGTCGAACAGTGCCGCACCGAGACAGAGTTTGCCCCGAATATTCTTCGCGAGGTAAAACACAGCGATCCCCTCATCGGTCAGGAATGACTGTCCCATGGCAAGCGATCCATAATCGAAATGCGTATGCCGCGGTTCCAAGACTGCCTGGGAAAAAACGGAAAAATTTTTCAGATCCTTCGACAGCGCCATCTTGATCGACCGACCATTGGCGGAAAAATAGAGAATCGAATACCCCTCGAAAGAATAGTTCGGGATCAACACGCCGAACGAGCGGATCCCATCGATCAGTCCGATTTTCTTCCACCGCAGGGCATCTTTCGACCGGGCGCCGTAGAGATAGGTCTTGCCGGCTCTCTTTTTCGTGTAGGTCAAAAAATAGCCTTCACCCTTTTGGAGAGGCGTTATCGTCATATCGATCGCGCCGGAAATATCCTCGCGGATACCCATCGCCTTCTTCACGATGAAACGATCCGGATTCGCTTTGAACGAAAAACCGGATCGGCTCTCGATGATCGAGAGACTCTTCTCCTTCGTTCCGAAAGGCGCGACAAATAACACGATCGTTTTCCCCTGCGAGAAAACCTCATATCCTCTTGGAAATACGACCTGGGATGTCATACGATTTTTGTCTTGCTTCTTTTCCCTCAGTATACTCTTTTTTCCCAGAAAGAAAAATGAATTCCGACCGACAGAGATACACTCGCCACAAAAAAAGAGGTATACTGAAAAAGTAACTGCAACCCTATTCAAAACAGCGGTCGCACCGCTCAAAAAGCCCGCCCGAAACGCGTCGCGTATGCGATGCGGGCGGGCGGAACGACCATTGTATTCTCTCTTCTCGTTATGATACTCATTCTCTCTCTCCTCTTCCTTCTCAGCATCTCGCTTATCCTCTTCCTCTCGTCCCAAAAACCGAGCAATGATCGGGACTGGGCACCGGATGTCGCAATCCTTCCGACCGGACGGGCATCCGAAGGGATGCTCACCCTCTCGAATATCCGCTCCTTTCGGTATGAAGACAATGGAGGCATGAGAGAAAATCGACTCGAGAAAACAATCCCCCTCCATGATATTAAAAGTGTCGACCTCTTCATCGAGCCATTCTCTTTCATCGTGGGACCGGCGCACTCCCTCCTCTCATTTGCCCTCGCCGATGGGAGTCATATCGTCGTCTCCGTCGAAGTACGGAGGCAGAACCATCAACGCCAGGCGTCTTTCTGGCTGAGTGCCCTGCGGCAATACGGGCTCTGCTATGTCGTCGCCGATGAAGAAGATGCTGTCTACCTCCGGACGAATATCCGGAAGGACAAAGTCTATCTCCATCCGCTTTGCCTCACGGAAGAGCAATGCCAAAAGCTCTTCCTCGATATAATGAAACGAGTGAATGCACTCCTGGAACGCCCCGAACTCTACAGTCTCCTCTCCAACGGTTGCGCCACCAACATACGGACGCATCTGAACGCCGTCCTCGAAGAAAAAATCCCCTTTCACTGGTCATTCCTCCTCCCCGTCTTCCTCCCTCGCTATCTCTTCGATCGCGGACTCATCGATACCCGTCTCCCCTTCGAAGCACATCGGGAACAGGCGCTCATCAATGACAAGCCCGACCAATATCCCGACCTCCCCTTCTCCGAAGCCATCCGAAAATAAATCCTCACAACAAAAATCCCCGAGCTCTCACTCGAGGATTTTTTATTCAGAGTATTTTTACTTCGCCTCACTCCCCTTCGGTGCGCGCGCACCGATAATCTCGTTCGAGACATTGGTCGGTACTTCGGCATAGTGTCCGAATTCCATGGAGTAACTGGCACGACCCTGGGACATGGAACGCATCTGCGTCGCGTATCCGAACATGGACGCGAGTGGCACATCCGCATGGATTTCTTTCACGCGGGCATTGCCTTCGCCACGATCCTGCATCTCCTTGATGATACCGCGTTTGGAATTGATATCGCCCACGATATCGCCCATGAATCCTTCCGGCGTGATGACCACGACCTTCATGATCGGCTCGAGGATGACCGGCCTCGCACGACGGGCGGCTTCCTTGAAAGCGAGTGATCCCGCGACACGGAAAGCCGCTTCCGAAGAGTCGACATCATGAAACGACCCGTCATAGACCGTCACCTTCACATCGACGACCGGGTATCCCGCGAGCACGCCATTCGCCAAGGCGTCTTCCACCCCCTTCTGCACCGGCTTGATGAATTCCTGCGGAATCGATCCGCCCTTGGTCTCATCGAGAAATTCGAATCCCTTTTCCTTGTCATCCTGCGGCTCGATACGGAGCCAGCAATGCCCATACTGTCCGCGACCGCCCGACTGGCGAATATACTTGCCTTCCGCTTCCGCCATGTCACGGATCGTCTCACGGTACGCCACCTGCGGACGCCCCTGATTCACTTCTACTTTGAATTCGCGCTTCATGCGATCGACGAGGATATCGAGATGGAGTTCGCCCATACCGGAGAGAATGGTCTGCCCACTCTCCTCATCCGTATGCACGCGGAAAGTCGGATCCTCTTCGGAGAGTTTCTTCAGTGCGATACCCATCTTCTCCTGATCGGCCTTCGTCTTCGGCTCCACGGAAATATCGATGACCGGTTCGGGGAAAGTAATCGACTCGAGGATGATCTGGTGATCCACATCACAGAGGGTATTCCCGGTCGTCGTCGCCTTCATACCGACGAGCGCGCCGATATCTCCCGCATAGAGCTCTTCGATTTCCTCGCGATGATTCGCATGCATGCGGACGATACGACCGATCCGCTCGCGTTCGCCCTTCGAAGAATTCATCACATAGGAACCCGCCTTGATCATGCCGGAATACACGCGGAAGAAAGTGAGCTGTCCGATAAACGGATCCGTCGCGATCTTGAAGGCGAGCGAAGAGAACGGCTCGTCATCGGAGGGCTTGCGCTCGATCGGCGCATCGGTCTTCGGATCGATGCCGCTGACCGGCAGGACATCCGCCGGCGACGGGAGATAATCCACGACGCCGTCGAGCACGAGCTGGACGCCTTTGTTGCGGAGCGCCGTCCCGATGAAAATCGGATGGAGCTTCACCGCAATCACCGCGCGACGCATGGCCGCTTTCAACTCTTCGACCGAAATATCTTCGCCAGTCAGATATTTTTCCGTCAGCGCGTCATCGGTCTCGGATATTTTCTCCACCATTTTCTCGCGCCATGCCTTCGCCTTGTCGACATACTCCGTGGGAATTTCCCCGGTCACGACTTTCTCACCCATCTCTCCTTCGAAGGTCACCCCGCGCATCGTCATGAGATCGACGACCCCGAAGAAATCGCCCCGTTCTCCCATCGGAATCTGCACCGCGACGGCATTCGGGGTAAGACGATTCCAAATCGAATCGACGGCATCCTCGAAGACGGCGCCGTCCTTGTCAATCTTGTTGATAAAGCACATGCGGGGCACCTCGTACTTCTCCGCCTGGCGCCACACGGTCTCGGACTGCGGTTCCACGCCCTCCTTGCCATCGAAGACGACGACGCCGCCATCGAGCACACGGAGTGATCGCTCCACTTCCACGGTGAAATCCACATGTCCCGGGGTATCGATGATATTGATCTGATGATCGCGCCAGAAACAGGTCGTCGCGGCGGAAGTAATCGTGATACCGCGCTCCTGTTCCTGCTCCATCCAGTCCATGGTCGCCGCGCCCTCATGCACTTCGCCAATCTTGTGCGTGATGCCCGTGTAAAAGAGGATCCGTTCGGTCGTCGTCGTCTTGCCGGCATCGATATGCGCGATGATACCGATATTGCGGAACATGTTCATGGGTTTGAGGCGAGGCATACGATTTTTTTTATCTAATAAAAAATAATTTCCAATTTCCAAATAATGTCCAATGTCCTAATACACGAAATGTTCCAAACGAATCATTTGGAACATTACAACATGAGAAATTCAATAGAAATTGAAAATTGTTCCTGAAGATCTGTTAGGCGAAATGTGCAAAGGCTTTGTTCGCATCGGCCATACGATGCACCTCTTCGCGCTTCTTCATGGCGGCGCCGACGCGGTTCGAGGCGTCGATCAGCTCATCGGCCAATTTCTCCGCCATCGCCTTGCCCTTCCGCTTGCGACATACCTCGCGGATCCAGCGCATCGCGAGCGTCTGGCGGCGCTCTCCGGATACCGGAATCGGCACCTGATAATTGGCACCGCCGACACGACGGCTCTTCAATTCGAGGAGCGGAGAGACATTCTTGATCGCCTGCTCGAAAGTATTGAGACCGCCCTTCTTCGTCCGGTCATGGATGATATCGAACGCATCGTAAATGATCCCCTCCGCGACGGTCTTCTTCCCATTCCACATGATGAGACCGATGAAATGTCCCACCAATGGATTCTCGAAACGGACATCTGGCTTCCATTCGCGATTGAATTGTCGTTTCCGTCGTGGCATACATTATTCTCAAAACTTACGACTCATCAACTAACGACCGACGACACACTCCTCCGTCGTTCGTTGTTTGTCGTTTGTTGTTTGTTACAATTAGTCTTTCTTCTTCTCCTTCTTCACGCCGTACTTCGACCGGCTCTGCTTGCGATTCGCGACGCCCGACGCATCGAATGATCCGCGCACCACATGATACCGCACGCCAGGGAGGTCCTTCACCCGCCCTCCGCGGATCATCACGATCGAGTGCTCCTGGAGATTGTGCCCTTCGCCCGGAATATACGCCGAGACTTCCATACCGTTCGTGATGCGGACCCGGCAGATCTTCCGGAGGGCGGAGTTCGGCTTCTTCGGAGTCATGGTCGTCACCTTGAGGCACACGCCGCGCTTGAACGGACTATCGGAAAGTTTCAGGCGGTTCTTCACGCCGTTCCACGACAGGGTCATGGCCGGAGATTTGGATTTCTTCTTGAGCGGTGTTCGTCCTTTTTTCAAAAGCTGGTTGATCGTAGACACAGGGATGGAGTTTAGAATAGAGAATTTAGAAGAGAGAAAAAATCGAAAAATATCTGGCAATAAAACAAAAAAGCTCTTACGCTTTTCCGCATGACCTATAGTATCGAAAAGACCCTTGACTGTCAACACCCCGAGTCTTTGGGACACGGCACCCAAGGGGCAAAGGGGTCACACACAGAAAAAATCACATGGGGAGACTGGGGTGAAGCATGACATCAGACGGAAAAAATATCCAAAAAGCGCGGAGTCGATATCGCCATTCTGCCCATTTTCCTCCATCGTTCGCCCTGCTACACCGCGATTCCGAAGAAAATTCCCAGCGTCCGGTTGATGAAGAGGCTGATCGGATATGGAAAAAACAGGATGATCGCGAGGAGAGCGATGAAGCCATACTGCTCGAACAAAGCGACGGTCTCCTCTTTCATCCGAAAGACGAAAAACAGGATCTTCGACCCGTCAAGCGGCGGCACCGGGACGAGATTGAAACACCCGAGGATCACATTCCACGAGATGATCATGAGGAGCAGTGCGAAGAGAATCGACGGAAGAGACCCCGCCACATTGTTGGCAAGTGCCTCCCAACCGCCCCCCTGAAATGCGGCAAGCTGAAAATACCGCAAAATATCTATTTTCTCGAATGCCCGGAGCGGGAACAGGAGGGCGACGAGCGCCGCAAGGAGGGCGAGGAGGAAGTTCGATGCCGGTCCAGCGAGCGCGACGAAGAGCGGTCCGCTTTTCTGATCCCGCAGATTGTAGGGATTATAGGGAACCGGCTTCGCCCAACCGAAAATGAACCCTGCCTTCGAAAGAAACAAGAGGAGAGGGAGGATGACCGACCCGAACCAATCGATGTGATTCATCGGATTCATATTGAGTCGCCCGGCATACTGCGCGGTCTTATCCCCCAGCCACAACGCCATGATCCCATGAGAAACCTCGTGGATGATGATGGAATAGACGAGCGTGATGAGATAGAACCCGATAAGCACCATTTCTTGGGACATAAGAAAAAATGACAAAATCTAAATTTCAAATTTCAAAAGATGGGGGGATTTTTTACAACGGTCGCTCCGCTTTTGGAGCGGTGCGTCCGCTGTAAGAAATCCAGAATCCTTGCCAGGAATGCGATTCCATGATACGCTCTCTCTTGTAATTAAGCAATCCTCTTTGAACATATCGTATGAGTCGAACCTGTGAATTGACCGGTCGCGGGACGGCCGTCGGGAACAAGCGGAGTCACTCGAATATCGCGACGAGGCGCACCTTCAAGGTGAATGTCCAGACCAAGCGCGTCAATGGCGTGAAGATGAAGCTCTCCACACGAGCCATCCGCACCCTCGCCAAACAAGCCACCAAATAAAAAGAAAGCTCTCGATCGAGAGCTTTCATTTTATTTAATTTCTAAACAATTTCCAATGAAACAATTTTGAAATTTCAGAATTGAATCATTGTTTGAAAATTGTGAATTAAAAATTGAAAATTCATCTCTATGTTCCAAGATTTCAAGAAATTCGCCCTCCGGGGAAATGTCGTCGATCTCGCGGTCGGTGTCGTGATCGGTGCCGCTTTCGGGAAAATCGTGACCTCGCTCGTCACCGACATCATCACCCCGATCCTCGGTATCGTCATGAATGGCATCGACATTACCAACCTCTCGATCACTCTCGGAAAATCAACCGTCGCGTATGGCAACTTCTTCCAATCCATCATCGATTTCCTCATCATCTCCTTCGCCATCTTCATCGCCATCAAACAAGTGACTCGGCTTCGGAAGAAATTCGGAATCCCAGATGAGAACGCCCCCGAACCGAAAACCAAAGATTGCCCACACTGCTTCTCGAAAATCCATATCAAGGCGACCCGTTGCCCACATTGCACTTCGACCATCTAAGTAAAACGAACTTCCAACAGCGGTTCAACCCCTGTAATAGTGCAGGGGTTGAACCGCTGTTTTTTTGTCGGGCTGCCGGGAATCGAACCCGGCCTACATGCACCCCATGCACGCGTACTGCCGATATACTACAGCCCGAAATTTCTTCATTCTACACTTACCGACTGTAACAAAAGCACGGACAAATGAAAAGGGAGCCTGCAGTCTCGTGGACCACTGACTCCCTGATTTACTCAGCGCAGAGTGTTACTTTGCGCTGAGCAAAAACTATTTGGACACAAACCCCTGCATGGGCATGCGGCCGCCATGCTTCTGCAGAAGTCTGGCGAAATCACTGGGATCCACATTGTTCAGTGTGATACCCAGATGGATTCGAATGTGGGATGGCGGATTGCAAGTTCCCAATTCGACAGCCGCCCGACAGTCCCTTCTTCCTGCGATGTGTTCACAATATATATTGTGAACACATCCTTTTATTTTTTGCTCCATTCTTTCCCTTTCCAAAAATAGCCCTGTTCTGCGACATTCAGAGCCAAAAAAATAAAAAAGTGGCTCTACAACCACTCCCCTATTATACACCTGACGAGCGAAAAAGTCAAATGCGTCACTCCAAGATACCGTCGAGATTCACATCGTAGAGAATCTGCTCGGAGACGAGACGATACTTGATCATCTCTTTCTCATCGAACCAAATCGGGATTTCCCGCTCGGCTTCCTCGGGACTGTCGGAACAGTGCACGAGATTGCGGACGGCGCGGCTGTCGATGGAAGAAAGCGCATAGGAATCGAGCGTGAGATCGCCGCGGATCGTGCCGACATCGGAAGTGGTCGGCTCCGTCCCTCCGACGAGCTTCTTCACGATGGCGACGGACTGATTGCCCTCGACGACCATGGCGAGTACTGGACACGCGGTAAAGAAATCCACATTCGCCTGGATGATGTCCTTGCCGTATTCGATCGCCTCCTTCTCGATCGGAAGCCCCTGATCCGCCCGATCATTCACGATACGGGTCCCCTTGGCGAGGAACCATTCCTCATCCTTGTTGTAATGCTTCCAGCACTGATCTGCCGTCGGAAGGAGAAACTTGACCGCGACGAACTTCAGCCCCGTCCGCTCGATGCGCTTCATGATCTCCCCCATGAGAGACCGCTGGACGCCATCGGGCTTCACGATGACGAATGACCGCTCTTTTTTCGGATGTTGTGCCACCATAGCATTGAAATACTTCGCAACTTAACTTGCGAGAAGCATACTACAAATTTCCCTTATTGGCAAGGGGAATCTCCCACGAGAAACACAAAACCCAAATCACAAAGACCAAAATGGGCACAATTTTCAAAACACGAAGAGGATGGTTTGTGTTTTGTTTGACTTTTGCGATTTGGGTTTTGTGTTTTCTCAGACTATTCTCTCCGTGCACACTTCTGTCCCCGACAAACGAACGCGATATCCCCCTCCGCGTCGGTCCGATGCACTGAGATACCCCGACTCGCCAGCCGATCGAGCACTTCCGGCGACGGATGTCCATACCGGTTCTTCCCGACGGATATGATCGCCTCCTTCGGTGAAACCATATCAAGAAATGCGTCACTCGTCGAAAATCGCGATCCGTGATGCGCCACTTTCAAGATATCGATCGGTCGCTCCTCCGGGAGAAACGATTCTTCATGCGGAAGGTCGCCCGTAAACAGCATCACACTCTCCCCAAAGATGAAACGGAGAACGATACTCCCCTCATTGGATTCCTTGTCCGACAAGGGCGGACCAGAGGGGCTCGGGTGCTCCGTAGTGATGGTGCCGCCATCATGAGGGAGCGCTATTGTCGTCCCAGCGCGAATCGGCTGTCGTGATATGCCCTCGCTTCGTATCACTTCGAAAAATGTCTGCTCGCTCTCCGTCCCATCCTCATATCCGTTGGTAAGCGCGGAAAGAACACGATACGATCGGAATACCGCAGGGAAGCCACCGATATGATCCCGATCGGAATGCGTCGCGATGACCGTCTCTATCGTCCGATCCCAAAACGGAATATGCCGACCGAGACGAGAGAGAAGAAGTCTGCCATCGACTCCCGCATCGATGAGCACCTCCGTCATGCCCCTCCGGATCAGGATCGCATCCCCTTGCCCGACGGAGAGGAAAATGATCTCCGTCTCATCCGGCACATGAACCAATTTCCATACAAATACCGAAAGGGCAAAGAGTACCAAACTCCCCATGAGTCGCCAGTTGAAGTGTCGTTCTTTCATATCATTCCTTGTTTTTTCTCAACCCTCTCATTGTATCTCACTTCTCAACAACAGCGGTCCAAACAGCGGTTCAACCCCTGTTTTTACAGGGGTTGAACCGCTGTTTGGACTGTTTGAAAAAGAGCCAAAACCCATACCCAGTAACGACATACCAGAGCACTATCAGCCAAGGCGGGATCGAAAGATCGGAAAAATAGCTCATCGGAATACCACTGAGCAATTCCGCACCAGAGATAAACACATGCGCGAAAAAATACGACAGCCCATTGAGAAGGAATACTCCCCCGGGAATGACGAGTCCGAAAAGAGCCGCGAGGAATGCACAGAGCATGATGAACGGGACGAGCGGGACGAGGAAGACATTCGCAAGAATCGATACGGACGAGAAAGTGCCGAATTGCATGAGTATGACCGGTGCGACGAGCCACTCGACGAACAATGAAAGGAGAGTGAGCTCAAAGAAGAATCGTGCCACGATATTTTTCGGCATCCGAAATTGTTCCCGGACGCTCGCATACAAGAGCAGAGCGAAAGTCGCGAGATACGAGAGCTCGAAGCCGATATCGAATCGGAGAAGGAGCGGATTCCAGAGGAGCATCGACGCAAGCGTGAGGAACCATAAACGAAATCCACTCCCTGGTCGGCCGATCGCGAGCGACAGGAGGAGGAGCGACCCCATCACGCCTGCCCGCACCGCCGAAGCAGGCGCTCCAACGAGGAGAACATAGACGATGATACCGAGGAGAACGAAAAACGATGCGTCACGCCGAGAGCATCCAGATACAATCGCGAGAAAAAAGAGCAACCCCCCGATCAGGGTGATATTGTATCCCGATACCGCCGTCACATGCGTCAGTCCCGTCCGTACGAAAAGCGTCTTCTCGATACCGGAGAATCCCTCATCCGCACCGATGAGCATGCCGAGCGAGAGCGCCGCCTCTCCTGCCGGAAGCGATCGTTCCAAAACCGCCACTATTTTCTCCCGCGCCACAAAAAGATACCGCAAAAATGAAAGTGCCACATCCCCGCTCTGCCCGATCGCATCGACGCGAGCCGGCTTCTCACAAAGGTAGCCGATGCCGCGGGAAGCGAGCATCATGCGGTATGCCACCGGGCGTCCCGCGATCACGAGAAGATGCTCCGGTCTCTTCAAATCGCAACTGAACATCAGTCTGTCCCCGATCAGTCTCTGTTCCGCTCCGGACTCTCGAAGAAGAATCTTTTCCTTCGGACAAGCTGTGCTCTCGCAATGCTCCATCCGTATCTCAGACTCCTGAAAAAAGGATTTCTCGATACTCGAACGCACCACGACAGCCGTACCATTCAGGATTTCGCTCGGCCCGCACAGATTCTCCCAATGCTGAAGATGCTGATACCCCAGCCACAATCCCAAGACAAGCGCCAGGAAAAAAACAAGGATCCGAACAAAAAACGGCCTCCCAAAAAGTGAAAAGCCGAGAGCAAAAGTGCCAAGCAAGATGATAGCCATGCTATCGAACGCAGTGGCCGGAAAAAATGTCCCCAGAAAAATCCCGAGAGAAAACCCACCACAAAGAAGCAGTAACGCATCCCATCGCTTCATATCTATTCTCCGCTCCCATCCAGTTTTTCCAAAGCCTTGAGAAAACTCTTCGCGCTCCCGAATGACTTGTACACGCTTGCGAAACGGATATACGCCACCTCATCCACATCCTTCAATTTCTCCAATATGAGATTGCCGATATCCCTGCTCGGAATCTCCGCGACATGCCGTTCATGGAGCGCATATTCCACCTCACCGATGATCTTCTCTATTTTCTCTGGCGCATTTGGTCTTTTTTCGAAGGCGCGCCCGAGTCCAGATTCGATTTTCTTCCGATCATATTCTTCCCTGCGCCCGTCTTTCTTCACGATAGTCATACGGAACATCTCCACCTCTTCATAGGTGCTGAAACGCGCCGAGCACTGCTCGCATTCGCGGCGACGGCGAGTCACGCGACCTCCTTCCGTATCGCGCGAATCCACGACCTTGGTCTCGGTATGATTACAGAATGGGCAGAGCATACATTTATTTCTTCATCTTCCTCCGGATGAAGGCGGGGATTTCGAGGTCTTCGTCCTCTTCCGCGAGGGGTTTCGCATCACTGCGAAACATGAGCGGCCTCGGCTGGATCTTCTCCTCGATGATGAGCGGGGTCGGCTCGAGCGAGCGGGTCGGGAATGTCACCCGATCCTCTGGTACGCCGAAATCTTCCGCCGGAATACTTGGCTCAGGCAACGAATCCTCTTCATCACGCAGGGATCGGATCGTCATCCCGCTGTGGGAAGCATGGTGCGAAGTATTGGCGGGCGCACTGTCCCGAAAAGGAACGCGTGTCACGAGTCCGGCCGGAGTCTCCTTGATACGCATCGTATCGAAACCCGTCGCGACCACAGTGATTTTCAGCTCGCCTTTTCGGATATTGTCATTCACCGCGGTTCCAAAAATGACCTTCGCATTCGGGTCAATCGTCTCCGTGATGATATTCGCCGCTTCATGGACTTCGAGCATGGTGATATCCGGTCCGGAAATATTGAGGAGCACGCCCTTCGCACCGTCGATGGACAATTCGAGGAGCGGACTGTTGATCGCGGCTTTGGCCGCCTCCGCCGCACGATTCTCCCCGCTCGCCACTCCGATGCCCATAAGGGCGCTCCCGCTATCCTGCATGATGGTGCGCACATCGGCGAAATCCACATTCACTTCCCCCGGATTGGTGATGAGGTCCGAGATACCCTCGACACCCTGACGGAGGACATCGTCAACGATGCGGAATGCCGAGATGAGCGTCGTCTTCCGATCGATGACCGAGAGCAGGCGATCATTCGGTATCGTGATGAGTGAATCGACACGGTCACGCAGATTCTCCAAAGCTTCTTCGGCGATAGCTCGGCGTTGCGCCCCTTCGAAAGAAAACGGCTTGGTCACGACGGCCACCGTGAGCGCCCCCAACTCCTTCGCGGTTTCCGCGACGATCGGTGCCGCACCCGAACCCGTTCCCCCGCCGAGACCGCAGGCGACGAAGATCATATCTGCGCCTTTCAGAACCTCCTGAATCTCATCACGATTTTCTTCCGCCGCCTGACGACCCACTTCCGGATTCATTCCGGCGCCAAGTCCCTTGGTGAGATTTTTTCCGATATGCACCTTTTCATTCGCCTTGGAATGATGGAGCGCCTGCGCATCGGTATTGATCGCGACGAACTCCACTCCCTTGATCTTCGAGTCGATCATGCGCGAAATGGCATTGTTGCCGGAGCCACCCACGCCTACCACCTTGATTTTCGCGAAGGTCTCGATATCCGGTTTGATTTCAGCCATAATGTATGCTTTCTCACTGCGACGACCCGCAGAAAATGAATTATACTGAGAAATTCGTTCGATAGGTCACTCTATCACGATAAAAAAACCGATGTCAAGCGGGTTTTCTGTTTATTTC
>CAYOIM010000018.1:0-6999 GCA_964404075.1 uncultured Bdellovibrionales bacterium
TATTAGCACTCGCACTTGACGAGTGCTAAATCATTTTATATACTACGAATGTCACCAATACAACCACAAATCATCACTCATCCGTTTCAAAGAATTCGTGCCATTCGTGGGAGATTCGTATATATTCGTACCAATATGAATCAAAGACAGAAACAAGTGCTCTCGGCGATCGTCGAGCTCTACACGCAGACGGCGGTACCGGTCGGTTCTGAGGCGCTCCTCGAGCATACAGGTCTCACTGTCAGCTCGGCGACTCTGCGGAACGATATGATGACGCTGGAAAAGGAGGGACTCCTCTATCAGCCGCACATATCCGCGGGACGCATCCCGACCGATGCCGGTTACCGGATGTATGTCGAAGAGATGATGGGGGATACCGACCTCTCGCGCGAAGATCAAAGGCGCCTCCAGAAAGAACTGCTCATGATGAAAGCGAAGCAGGCGAGACTCGGGAAAAGCACGACGAAGCTCCTCTCCGCGCTCTCCGGCAACCTCGCGGTCTCGGGACTCATCGACCAGAATGAGAGCTACGACTTCGGGATGAAGGAACTCATGGAGAAACCGGAGTTCCAAGAGATAGACGAGCTCTGCCGGATCGTCGAGACCCTCGACTCCCTCGACGAGAAACTCGACGGCATCATGGTGCGATTGAAGGATGGCAAGACGCATATCTTCATCGGCGAAGAGAACCCGATCAAAGAGATATCCAATTGTTCCATGGTGGTCGCGCCGTATGAGAGCAAGGAGGGGAAGGGGATCCTCGCCATCATCGGTCCCAAGCGCATGGACTACGCGAAGAACAAGTCCCTCATCGAATACATGAAGAAACTCCTCAATGCCTCCAATGCGCACGCGATCGTCCTCGTCACCGCCTCGGGATTCATATCAGTCATTTCATGAAGAATATTGAATGTAGAAAAGTGAATATCGATTTTGCAGAGCGGTCGTTCCGCCTGCGGGCGGTGCGACCGCTGTTTGAAAAAAGGGTGAGAATAACAATTATGATTGAAAATCAAGAGGAGCCAAGTGAGGAGGAAAAAGAACGCAAAAAGAAATTCGAAGAAGCCAAGGCACGCATGACGAAGTCATCATGAAACAGAATCAAGAATTTAGAATTAAAAATCAAGAAGATATGACAAAAGATCCAAAAAAACATGTAAAGGAGGAAGTAATGGACGAAATAATCGATGAGACTCCACCGACAGAAGAGGTGCCACAGGAAGCAATCGCGCCAGAAGATATTGATTGGAAAGAAAAATCCGAAGAATACCTGGACGACCTGAAGCGGCTCCAAGCGGACTTTGAAAACTACAAGAAACGGATGGCGAGTGAACAGAGGGAGACGATGCGATTCGTGACGACCGGTATCATCTCCGACCTCGTCCCGATACTTGACAACTTCAATATGGCGGTCGCGCATGTACCGGAGGACAAGAAGAAAGACCCATGGGTCACCGGTATCACCTATATCGAGAAGCAATTCGAGGAAGCAATCGCGGGGTACGGAGTGGATATCATGGAAGTGAAGGCGGGGGATACCTTTGACCCGAGCAGGCATGAAGCGGTAGGCAGTGAGCAAGGAGCAATGAACAGTGATCCGGGAGCAGAAGATACGAAAAAACAGAAAATAGCAAAGGTACTCCAAAAAGGCTATCTCATGGGTGACAAGGTGATCAGAGCAGCAAAAGTAACAGTAAACTAATTTTCAATTCACAATTTTCAAACAATGATTCAAAGCAATAATTAAAAAATTAATTCATTGAGTCATTGAAAATTGTTTAGAAATTAGAAATTGATAATTAAAAATTTATTCAGGAAAGGGGGTGAAAAATATGACGCGTCATCTCATACCATTTCCGACAAGCGAGCTCAGTCGTTTCTTCGGAGATGAATTTCTCGGAAGCGGAGATTTCTTCCCGGCACTCGATGTCTACCAGGACAAGGACAGTGTCGTCGCGGAACTCTCGCTCCCCGGAATCGATCCGGACAAGGTGGATATCGTTATCGAAAACGATGTCCTCACCGTGAGCGGTTCGTCCGAAGAGAAACAGGAAGTGAAGCGGGAGGATTACTATCGCAAAGAAGTCCGCACCGGAAATTTCTCACGATCGGTCGTACTCCCGATGGCGGTGAAAGCCGATGAAACCAAGGCGAAGTATGATAAGGGGCTCCTGACCATCACGATGCCGAAGGAAGAATCGGTCAAGCCGAAGAAGATCTCGGTGCATGTCGGCAAGTAATCCTGCTTGAAGTCGCTCTACCCTGAGCAGTAGAGCGGCAAAAGAGCAGGAGTACTCAAAACAGCATAGCGGTCGTTCCGCTTTTGGAGCGGTGCGTCCGCTGTTCGAAAAAATAAGTAAATAATTTTGTAATCAAATAAGTAATAAGTATAGAATAGCTCCCCGCACAACTTCCGAATATCGCTTGATACGGTTTCAAGTCTGATGCACGGAAACGCCTACGGCTAGCTAGATGTAATAATTAGTAATAATAAAAGTCTGCGGGATGCTCATATTTGTAGCGTTTCGTGGACTCAACGACAAATATGGCAAAGATACTCGGTATCGATCTCGGTACCACCAACTCAGCGATGGCGATCGTCGAAGGAGGTAGCCCCACCATCCTCGAGAACAAGGAAGGGGCACGCACCACGCCATCCATGGTCGCGGTGAACAAGACGGGAGAGCGCCTCGTCGGACTCCTCGCCAAGCGGCAGAGCGTCACCAATCCGGAGAACACATTGTTCTCGGTCAAACGACTCATCGGCCGTCATTTCAACGACGACGAAGTGAAGCGCGACATGAAGACCCTCCCGTACAAGATCATCCGGGCGGGGGAAGGCGTGAAGATCATCATGGGCGGCAAGGAATACTCGCCACAGGAGATTTCCGCGATGATCCTCGGGAAATTGAAGGCTGATGCTGAAGAGAAACTCGGCGAAAAGATCACCGATGCGGTCATCACCGTTCCGGCGTATTTCGACGATTCGCAGAGGAAGGCGACCAAAGAGGCGGGTGAGATCGCCGGCTTCAATGTGCGTCGCATCATCAATGAACCGACGGCCGCCGCTCTCGCCTACGGATTCAACAAGAAGAAAGATGAGAAGATCGCGGTGTACGACCTCGGCGGAGGGACATTCGATATCTCCATCCTCGAAGTCGCGGAAGATACCGTTGAAGTGAAATCAACCAACGGCGACACGCATCTCGGTGGTGATGATTTCGACCAGCGGATCATCCACTGGATCCTCGATGAATTCAAGAAGCAGGAAGGCATCGACCTCGGCAAGGATCCGCTCGCACTCCAGCGCATCAAGGAAGCCGCAGAAAAAGCGAAGATCGAACTCTCGACCGCACAGGACACCGAAATCAACCAGCCGTTCATCACGGCCGACGGGAGCGGTCCGAAACATCTCGTCATGAAGATGACCCGCGCGAAATTGGAAGAGCTCGTCGGCGATCTCGTCACCGCATCATTCGAACCGGTGAAGAAAGCGCTCGCCGATGCCAAGCTCGATGTGAAGGATATCAGCGAAGTGGTGCTCGTCGGAGGGATGACCCGCATGCCGCTCGTTCTCTCCTCAGTCGAGAAATTCTTCGGCAAGAAACCGAATATCTCGGTAAACCCGGATGAAGTCGTGGCCGCCGGTGCCGCCATCCAGGGAGGCGTGCTCGAAGGATCCGTGAAAGATGTGCTCCTCCTCGATGTGACACCGCTCACCTTCGGTATCGAGACCATGGGAGGTGTGCGCACCCCGCTCATCGACCGCAATACGACCGTCCCGGTCTCCCGCTCGCAGACATTCTCCACCGCGGCCGACAATCAGCCGTCCGTGGAGATCCATGTCCTCCAGGGAGAGCGCGAGATGGCAGGAGACAACAAGTCGCTCGGACGATTCATCCTCGACGGTATCCCACCCGCGCCGCGCGGCATTCCGCAGATCGAAGTTACCTTCGACATCGACGCCTCGGGAATTCTCTCCGTCACCGCCAAAGACAAGGCGACCGGCAAGTCCCAGAGCATCCGCATCGAATCCTCAACCGGTCTCTCCAAGGATGAGATCGAGCGCATGAAAAAAGATGCCGAGATACATGCCGAAGAAGACAAGAGGAAGAAGGAACTCATCGAGGCGCGCAACATGGCCGACTCGCTCTCCTACACGACCGAGAAATCGATGAAGGACGCAGGTGACAAACTCACCGCCGATGAGAAGAAGCCGGTCGAGGAAGCGATCACCGAGCTCAACAAGGTGAAGAACGGCGATGACCTCTCAGCGATCAAGAAAGCGACCGAGAATCTCTCCACCGCCGCCCAAAAGATCGGCGAGAAGCTTTACAAGGCCGCGCAGGAAGCACAAGCCGCTTCACAGCCAACCGGCGATACGCCAAAGGCCGAAGGCGAAGCCACAACCGAAGCACCGAAAGATGCCGAAGTTGAGGAAGAGAAAAAGTAAGAGTAGTATAAAGAGCGGAGGCTGTTCCTCCGCTCTTTAATTACAAAATACCCATATGGAACTAAGGGATTTTATTAAAAAAGTGACTTTAGATATAGTGAGCGCCATTGAAGAATCAAGGGAGCAATCCGGCAGAGATATGCACCTTAATTCAACTAGCGGAAAGAGGACAATTGAATTTGATATAGCAGTCACTACCGAAGACAATGTATCTGCTGGCGGTAGCGGTGGTATAAAGGTTCTACACTTCATTGAAGGTGGTGGTAATATTGGAACCGAACTTAAAAACTCTACAGTAAGCAGAATCCAGTTCGGAATTCATGTCGATGCATTAACTAAAATTGAACAAGCAAGACTTGATGCATCAAACAATAATCTTCCCGCGGAATATTAAAAAACATATCAAGGAAGTATAACCTTTTTCTTTTTAAGAAAATTAAATCATCACGAAATATTATGACCAAGGAAAATATCGAAAAGGAATGGTCTAAATTTAATAAAATATTTTGGTTAGCATTCATTGGCTTTTGCATTGGATTTAGTAGTGCAATACCAATGCCAGCATCTCTTGTTGTTGGGTTGTCATCAGTATTACTTCTCTGTTATTCGCTGGGCAAATACGGGCATTATTTTTCTGGCCAGAAAAAGGATCGCTTAATTGGAGTGCTAGGAACTGGGCTACCAGTAGCTTGGGTATCAATTCTAATTGGTTATTACTTGGTGAAAAGTAATAAAGAAAAGGCTCTCAAATCAATAGATTAAAAGGGTATAATGCATTCAATCTATATGAATAAAATCATCAGTATTATTTCTCTGTCAGCCCTCGCAATTGTTCTGTTTGCAAGCATGACAGAGACATCTTCCGCCGCCAGCTGAGTAAGCGGATATACACGCAGGAGCACGGGAACCTATGTCGCACCACACTATAAATCAACCCGCGACACTTCGCGATGGAACAATTATTCAACCGAGAAAACTACAATCCCTACACTGGCAAGAAAGGCTCCGCCAGACCATATAGAATCTACCGCTCCAAGTGATAGAAATGCGAAAATTTCCTTGCATTTTAAGGAAAATATTTGTATTATATGGTTATGGAAAAGAATCTCGAAAGCATCAAAATTGATCTGATTCCGTTACTGCGGAGCAATGACGCATCCCAGTCTTTTGTGTTTGGTTCGTATGCAAGAAACGATGCCCACGAAGGAAGCGATCTCGACCTCTTGCTCTCATTTCGTACTCGAAAATCATTACTTGACCTTGTGGCACTTCAGTTGGAATTAGAAGAGAAACTTGGTATGAAGGTGGACATCGTAACGGAAGAATCGCTTCATCCTAGATTACGGCCACTTATTGATCGTGAAAAAATCCGAGTACTATGACGAAAGACCCTATAATATTTCTTGATCATATTCTTGAAAGCATTGCGCTCGTAGAAAGGTATGTTTCGAATGTTTCTGAAGAGACATTCCTTTCGGATATCGGGACGCAAGACAAAATAATCCGTCGCCTCTCGATTATCGGCGAAGCAGCATCTCAACTACCGGAAAATATCCGTGTAGCCTATCCTGAAACGAAATGGAAAGAAATTATCGGGATGCGGAATTTTCTTATTCACGAATATTTTGGTGTCACTCTTTCGGAAGTCTGGCTTACAGTACAGCGCGACCTTCCCGAACTTCGTGATCAGGTGAAGCGCATCAAAGAAAGTCTCGCGTAACGAGGCAATGGTTCTTGCATATTTCTTGGCTTCATTGAGATGTTAGATAAAGAAAAAGGGGAGGCGCGTTGCGTCTCCCTTTTGGTTTTCGGACAGTGCCCTAGAGATCAGATGAAGTCACAGCCTCGACCGATGACCTGACCGGTATTGACATCGATGGCGACATCATCTCCAAGCCGTACGGCATCGTAGGTCACATCAGGCACAGCCCGCCAAAGATGATAGTAGTCGTTGTACTGCCACCACCCCTGTCCGCAGGAACACATGTGGACTTTTTCATGACAGCTACCACCTGGCGGAACGAACGGCTTCCCATCGTAGCTTCTGCTGATATGTTTACACTTATCGCACGCCATGAGTATCTCCTCCTTGTTCAATAAGCACAACCGAGTCACGAAGATTCTGCATGAACTTCGGATCACACTTCCAGTGCGCCGACATTTCGCTTTGCAATACCTCCATCAAAGGCGATGTATTCCACCCGACGGGCAAGCAGATGATATCGAGCGCTCTCTTCGGTATATTCATGCCATCGGTCTTCAAGATGTCTGCATGTGACACGCCGAGTACTTTCAGCGCGGCCTCCGCCCGGACTTCTCTCGGTGAGAAATACGACCAGTAGTAGTCGCTAGAATCATACACATCCCGAACGATATGACCTACACCACCGGTATCGCACTCCTCACGAAACCGACAGAACAACTCCAGAGAAACTTCGACCAACAAATCGACATCATGGCCGTAGACGCTGGTGGAGCGAGCACTTCCGAAGACATAAATATTCCCCGGCACCTGCGAGCGATCCTTGATTGCCCGTGCCAACGCA
>CAYOIM010000018.1:7099-18949 GCA_964404075.1 uncultured Bdellovibrionales bacterium
ACACCTCACCTTTTGACAACTTTTTCGAATATGCCTAGGATATTTCTACGATTAACCATGAGGAAAGGAGTAGCATCATGGCAAATGCCAGAGAGCAACACCGGCGAGACCATGAGAAAATGTGGGTCTCCTGCGAGCGAAAAAAGCGTGGATCCGAAGCAACGATACGAAAAATTCACGCGAACTGGGGAGCGGTCGCTCTGGGAAAACCCCAGGGACAGGAACGACGCCCCCAGTGAAACGACAAATCCATAGCACACTCGACCGGAGAACCATTCCGGTCTTTTTTATCTCTCAGATTGTTACTCGTGTACCTTTTTCGTCTGGTTTTGCTATACTGGCAGTGTCACCCTTAAACAGTAACTCCCATCTATCTTATGGAATTTCTCCGAACCATCAGGAAGAGCATATACGACCGAGCCTTCTATGCTGAGGCGAAGACAGTACCGTTTGGATCGGCACTCAAACAGTATTCTCTGTTCGTCCTGTGCATCGCGTTCATCACTTCCCTCACCATATATGCATCTTTTCTCGCATGGTCATCCGAGATACGGGAATCCGGGAATTTGCGAGCCGATATCCTCTCACTGTATCCAGACGAGCTCACCCTCACCTTTCAGAGCGGGCAGGTGAGCTCCAATGTGGATGAGCCCTACAGTATCCCGATGCCGAAGCAATTCGGTACGACGAAGACGAAGAACATCCTCGTCATCAATACCCGTGGACCGATAACCGCGAGTGATTTCGATCGCTACAGTACCTCCGCTATCCTCGGTAATGACGCCCTCTGGATCTACGATGCGGAGAAAAATAAAATTGAAATCCAAAAGCTCGATCGATTCAGCAAGGAGTCCATCGTCGTAAATAAAGAGAAAGTGACGGTGTGGACCGACTGCGCTCTCTCCGTAGGGCAGAAAGTCGTCATGGTACTCTTGGTGTTTCTGCCACTCCTCCTCTTCGTGTTCCTCTGGATGGGGTACCTCCTCTATCTCTTGTTCGGCGCAGTGATCATCTGGATCGTCGGGAAGATGCGCAAGGTAGACCTCACATATAGTCAGTCCTACAAGCTCGGACTCTCCCTCATCACTCTCCCCATCATCTATAGTACACTCGCTGTGGGACCACTCTCGATATTCAGAGTACCATTCGGATTCACCCTCATCCTCGCCATAGTGGCATATATCAATTTCGCTCCGGAAAAGGTGAGCGGTGAGACTGAGGCTCCGAAATTAGAAGAAACAGAGCCTACTCCTGAAACAGTGGGAGATACTGAGCCATCAGCAAAGTAAATACCAACCGAAACAGACTCAACCTATGTCAGAAAAAATTACCCCATCTCCGATTGAAAGAAGGGAAGCAACAACGGTAGGGAGAGATACTGCCGATGGACTGATCACCCGAGTAGAGGAACTACTCGACAGGGGAGACGGTCGATTTCATGATAAAGCAGATCACGAGGAAGCGAGGAGGATGCTCCGTGTGGCTCGGATGCTAGCAGCGAAGAACCCTCAGGTAATACAAGAAATAGATCGGCTTTCCGCCAATATCGAAGACATTCACAAATAAAAAAACCGGTCATTGTACAACAAAGACCGGCGACTTTTATTTATGAGGATTTCACCGATTCTTCTCCCGAAGAGCGATGAAGACCGCATATTTCTTGTCCTGTACGCCGATATGCTCGATCCACCACCGTGCGAGCTTGTTCTCGATATCGAGGAGGAGCTCTTCGGACGGACCCTGCAATTCGATTTTCTTCTTCAGTTCGGCATACTGTTCCCTGAATCGATGATGCACGGCAATATGCGCTTCCAGATCGGGATACCCATTTTCCCGCATGTATTTCTCTTCATTGGCGAAGTGCTCATCCACATAGGTATTAAGGAACTCCACAGCAGGCGTGACGACGACCGGTCCACGACCAGAAACGATGGCATCGATGAGAGTATTGACCTGCGCGAGCAACCGCTGATGTTCCTGGTCGAGCGCGACATTACCGACTGACAAATCCTGCGTCCAAGTAAATTGGAAACTCATATTGTTTTGTGTTTTACCGCTTACTTCGTCAGCATACAATATCTCAAAAAAATTTTCCACCTGCGGCTTGCTCCCATAAGGCAGGATTGTCGATCGATGCCCATCGAAACGACCGGCAAGCTGTCCTCTGGAGAATTTTTCCGGTATACTGGCAGGTACTATGAATACATGCCATACCATCGAACGGGAGCTGAAAAATGAGATCATGTCCACGGACATTTTCATCCGGATCGAGAGCGACACTCATCCGGAGGAAATGCTGAAGACCGATCTCGAAGCATGCTTTGATCTGTTCCGATCTTTCGAAGCGCGTTTCAGCCGTTTCAAAAAAGACAGCGAACTCTCGCGATTCAACAAACGACATGCGGAGAAACAAACCGTTTCCGAAGAATTCTTCGCACTCCTTGCGAAATCAGGAGAGTATCACCTCTTCACCGAAGGACTCTTCAATCCCACCATCCTCCCGGCATTGGAACAAGAAGGGTATGTGAAGAGCCGACTCGAAGGATTCGTCGCTTCGGATATGCCGCACGCGAATGACTCGCCCATACTCTCCCTCGCCAATATCGGGATGAATGAGAAGTCCTTGACGATCGATACCCATGGCGCACGGCTCGATTTCGGCGGTATCGGCAAAGGCTATATCATCGATCGGGTCGCCATCTTTCTGCGGAGCCGAGGATATGGTGATTTTTTCGTCGATGCCGGCGGTGACCTCTATGCCGCCGGAACGGATCAGACGAGAAACTCTTCCGCATGGGTCGTCGACATCGAACATCCGACATATCCCGACCGATCGCTGGCGACCCTCATGCTTTCCGATATGGCGGCGACCACTTCGGGCATCAACCGCCGGCACTGGATCGACGGGACGCAGGTGAAGCACCATATCATCGATCCGCGTACGAGGAAGAGTGCAGAGACCGACCTCGTCTCCGTCACCGTGGTCGCGCAGGAGACCGCGCTCGCCGATGTGCTGGCGAAGTCCATCCTCATTCTCGGTCACGATGCAGGGATAGCATTCGCCAAACGCAGGAATATCGCCACACTCCTCGCTGATGCCAATGGCATCGTGGCGACAACACCAGAGCTTGATAAATATATCTGGAAAGGGTAAATTACGGTATCATTCTTTTTTTCACAAGCGCTGAAAACAGCATCCTCATTCCCAATTCTAAACTCTCATCTCTTCTGTATGAAACACCAGATCAAAGTCTGTACCAATGTGAACTGTTGCCAGAACGGCTCTGAAAAAGTCTACGAAAAACTCATCACAGCAGATGATGCCGATTGCGAAGTCACGCAGACGAAGGACTGCTTCCGATTTTGCAAACAAGGTCCCAATGTCGCCGTCGATGGACATGTCCTGCATTTCGTGAAACCGGATAATGCGGTCCGCCGCGTCCGCAATGAGATCAATCATCCTTCGGTCAAAAAAGACGCCATCGGCACCCGTTCCATCGACGAGCTCGACGATTTTTTGGCATCACTCTGATTTTTCAGCGGACACACCGCTCCAAAAGCGGAGTGACCGTTGAAAATTCCTTTCCTTGCTTTTTCACCCTGAACATGCTACTTTGAGTCCACTATGGAACCAATACTAAACGAGGGGGGACAGGATTTGTCGTCCCTTTTTTCTTTCTCTTCATGGAGAAAAAGACCGGATGATCCGAAAATACGCAAAGTGGAGCTCGCGCTTCTTTTCGGCATCGGCGTGCTCCTCGGTATCGCCGCGAAAGATATCGGGAGACATTTCCTGACGATCGGATATGGGGACTATGTCGTTCAGACGCCGGCGCAGAAAATCGATTTCAATCGCATCGGACAGGAACTGCTCACAACCAGTACAAACGAACCGGAAGCGACAGACGCGAGCCGCGGCGGAACATGTTCGGAGTAACGGTCCCGCGGAAAAAAGTATTGGACAATAAGCGAAGAAACTGCCATGGAACGCCGGAATGATCGGGAAAAAATGCAAAACATGCTCTCTCTCTGCATACTCCTTTCGGGAATGCTGATCGGTAGCCTGTTCATCGATATTGCACAGCTTTTCACGCGGTCCGGATTCTCAGAACGGGTCGTGCGCGATAACGATGTCCTTGAAACCGGAGGGAAAACCTGGGTCGCCTATACCGATTCGAGAGTGGATCTGATCGTACTCACCGACTCTTCCTGCCCGGATTGCGATCCAGACGAAGCACTTACCTGGATACGGCGCATCATCCCGACCACGGTCGCGCGGACAGTCGAGTATTCTTCGTATGAGGGACAACGACTGGCGACCGAACACGCCGTCACGAAACTCCCGACATTTCTCTTCTCGAATTCCATCAAGAAGACCGGTTTCTACGGAGAAGCCGCGGGGCTCTTCACCGAGACGGGGGAACTCTCCGAGCTCGACATGACGAGAATAGGACAGACTCCCGGGAGATTCCTGAAGCTTCCGGAAGTGCGCGGGGACGATATCCGTATCGGAGCAGACACCGCGCCGCTCACGATCATCGAGTATATGGATTTCCAATGCCCCTACTCCAAGCTTTTCCAAAGCGCGATACAAAAGACCATGAAAGAACATCCGAACCATATCCGTTTCGTGTATAAACATTTCCCGCTCGCATTCCATCCGCAAGCAAAACTCGCCGCGACCGCCAGCGAATGCGCGAATGAGCAGGGGAAATTTCCCCGGTATGGCGATATGCTCTTCGCGAAACAGGACGAATGGGGAAGTACGACCGGCACGGGAAAGTTCAAGGAATATGCCCGGACGCTCCGCCTCGACTCATGGAAATTCAACGCCTGTCTCGAGAGCGGAAAATACGATGAGAAAATACGCTCCGACATCGAAGAAGCGAAACGATTCGGCATTTCCGGAACACCGGGAACCCTCATCGGCGACCGATTTGTAAATGGCGCCGTGACTTACGATGAACTGACATCCATCATCGACGAAAAGCTCACGAAGTGAAAAAACAGTGGAAAAAACAACGGTTCAACCCCTGTATTTCAGAATTTCACAGGGGTTGAACCGCTGTTTGAAAGAATGAGCCACCTTCCAGAATCGAACTGGAGACCTACGTTTACCCCGGTCACACATTATCATCATTGGAGCCATCTCGCGGGATTGAACCGCGGACCTGCGCGTTACGAGTGCGCCGCTCTACCAACTGAGCTAAGATGGCGTATGCACTTTAATTCAAACAAAGTGTGTGACGGGGCGGGCGAGTGCGTCGCTCTGCCAACTGAGGAGCTAAGGTGGCATACAGAACCATGAGTAAGATTCTACGATACTCTCATAAAAAAATCAATCGGGATGTGCTATACTGCAAACATGAATGAAGACTTGAGGCGAAAAATTGGCGAGTTGAACGACAAACTCCTGCGCTTGCAGGAATATCTTTGACTTGCCCAAAAAAGAAGCCCGTATAGCAGAGCTCGCCATGGAATCCGAAAATCCGGATATCTGGAACAATCCGGAACAAGCATCGAAAACATTGAAGGAACTCGAAACGCTCCGGAGCGAATGCGCTCGTTTCGCGAAGCTCAGAGAGGCGAGCGGGGATCTGAACGAACTCATGGCTCTCGATCCGGACGAGGAGGAGGAACGGGAAATCGAGAATCAATATCTCGTCTTCACCAAAGAAGCGGGGGATTGGGAATTCCAAACCTTGCTCGGCGGCAAATACGACGCGAACAATGCGCTCCTCACGATCCGTGGCGGAGCAGGAGGGACAGAAGCCCAGGATTGGGCTGCCATGCTCCTGCGTATGTATCTGCGTTATGCCGAACGAGCAGGATATTCCTCGAAAGTATTGGATTCGGCTGAGGGAAATGAGGCGGGCATAAAGAACGCGACCATCGAAATCGCAGGGCGATACGCCTACGGATACCTACGAGGGGAAGCGGGTGTCCATCGGCTCGTCCGACTCTCACCATTCAACGCGAATAATCTGCGACAGACTTCCTTCGCTTCGGTCGAAGTGCTCCCGGTCATCGAAGAGGATGACACCGCGATCATCGTGAGACCGGAAGACCTCCGTGTCGATACCTACCGCTCCCAAGGAGCCGGAGGACAGAATGTGAACAAAACCGAAAGCGCCGTCCGCCTCACGCACCTCGCAAGCGGCATCGTCGTCGCCTGTCAGAGCGAACGGTCGCAACTCCAGAACAAGACAGAAGCGATGAAAATGCTTCGCGCGAAACTGTATGAACGGGAGAAAGAGAAGAAACTGCAGGAGAAGATATCACTGAAGGGCGAACAACGACAAGTGGAATTCGGAAGTCAGATTCGTTCCTATGTCCTCCATCCCTACAAGATGGTGAAGGATCATCGGACAGGCATGGAAATGAGCGATCCCGAAGCCATTCTGAATGGAGAGCTTGATAGCTTCATCAAAAGTGAGCTACAATACCTCCATACCGCAGAAAAAGAATAGCGAAAAAGAGTATGGAAAAGAAAAGCGAAAAGGAACCCCGACAGGAACCATCGCCGAAAACTCCGATCATCCGCTTTGAGAATGTCTCGAAGGTGTTCGGAACGCAGGCGATTCTCGAACACGCCAGTTTCGCGATCAATCCGGGGGAATTCGTCTCGATCGTCGGTCCGAGCGGCGCCGGCAAATCGACCATCCTGAAACTCATTTCCGCCGAAGAAGAAGCGACCGAGGGGAACATTTCTTTCGACGGTCGGTCTATCCGGGACATCAAGCGCAAGCACCTCCCGTACTATCGACGCAATATCGGCACCATTTTTCAGGATTTCAAACTGTTCCCGCGGAAAACGATCGGGGAGAATGTCGCTTACGCGCTCGAAGTGGATGGCTACCCCTCGGAAGAAGTACGGGAATCCGTCAATCAAATCCTCGAAATCGTCGGGCTGTCCGACAAGTCGCATCGTTTCCCGAAAGAGCTCTCCGGGGGCGAACAACAGCGCGTCTCCATCGCGAGGGCGCTCATTACGAGACCGAAAGTCATCATCGCCGATGAACCGACAGGCAATCTCGATCCGCTCTCCGCAGAAGGCATCATCAATCTCCTCCTCGAAATAAACTCCTACGGGACGACGGTCATCCTGGCGACTCACAACAAGACGATCGTCGACTCCCTCGCTCGGCGGGTCATCACTCTCGATCACGGTCATATCACCCGTGACGAAAACCGGGGAGTCTATCACCTCAGCCGATAACTCTCAAAACTATGCAACAAGTCTCTCTCAAACTCTGGCGCACCTGGAAGGAAGGATTCCAGTATTTCATCCGAAATGGCTGGCTCACTTTCGCCGCGATCGTCATACTCACCCTCTCGCTCTTCGTGGGCGCCTTCTCTCTCATCGCGGCGACCTCCGCGAAGTCCGCTCTCAACCTGAAACGAGAGAGCCTCTCCATCGCCGTATCACTCAACAGCGATACGCCTGAAGCCCGTATCCAAGAGATCCGCGAAGACTTGAGGCGCTACCAAGAAATCGCTTCCGTAGAATATGTTTCCAGGGACGACGCCCTAAATGAACTCCTCGCGAGAAATGGCAATGACGATATCATCAAACGCGCGGTCGATACGATCGGGGAGAATCCACTCCTCCCGACCCTCGTCATCCGCGCCAATGATCCGAGTCACTACGAACTCATCGCGCATAAGCTGAAGGACTCCATTTATCAAAGTGACATCAACCGCATCAATTACGATCGGAACAAGCGGATCATCGACCGCCTCACTTCGGCTTCCCGCACCATCGACCTCGTCGGTTTCGCCATGAGTAGCATTCTCATACTCGTCTCATTCATCATTACCTTCTACGCGATACTCATCACGATCAGGTCAAATCGTCAGGAATTCGAAATCATGCGGCTCGTCGGCGCATCCAATCTCTATGTCCGTATGCCGGTCATCTTCCAGGGGATTCTCTACGGCATCATCGCGGCAATCCTCTCCCTCGCGCTCCTCGGCATCGCCTTCAAATTCCTCGCGCCATATACGACGGGACTCTTCGCAAGCGGAACCATCGTCACTTTCTACTGTGCTCATTTCCTCCCCATCCTCGCATCGCTCCTCGGATCCGGCATCGCGATCGGCGTTATCTCGAGCGAAGTTGCCGTCCGCGATACCCTGAAGGTGTAGCGAGAGAAAAGAGCACGGAGAGAGCAGATGTCAGATAGTAGGGGACGGGAACGACACGACGCACGGTAATAAAAATCTGAAATGCCAGAGAAAAAGCCATTGACGAAATGGTCTTTTTTTTTCTATCATTACCCTTCCAGTCATTTACCAATCATTTTTCCGGAAGGAGATGTATCATGCTCTACCAAGACTACGGCGCCTCCACGAGAGACGCACTCGAAGGCACACTCGGTCGACTGCTCGATCTGTTGCGAATGTACGCTCAACAGAAAGACCCGTCCGCATTTTTCATGGCATGGGTGAAGCAGGCTTTCGCATCCTCACCCGCGGATAGGAAAATTATCGGGAGAACGATGAGCTTCGCCAGCCTCGCTCACGGAAGGAAAAAAAGGGAGACCGGAGAAGCATACATCATCCACCCAATATCAGCAGCGGCGATCATCGGTGTCTACCTAGATATCAAGGATGCCATCTGCATTGCCGGAGCACTCGGGCACGATATCAAAGAAGATCACGCGATACTTGCTAAAGTCGCTATATTCCTCCAAATCAATAAATCCGTTCATGCCATCATAGATGGCTGTAATCGAAACGGATATGAAGAAATAATAGATAAGAGGGAACGAGATGACGCGTTCCTCGGCGGTATTTTCTCGGGAAAATCGGAAGAAATCAGAATCGTCAAATCTGCCGAAAAGATTCACAACAATGTCACTCCCGCGCCTCAGAAAATCGCTGATCCGCAATGGCGGGCGCGCAAGGTGAGAACGATACGGCAATGGTACGAACCGATGACCCAAAAGACCGGACTCCTCACCGAAGAAATGACCGCCTCCCGAATCGCCATCGAGAACGGCATTCGCATGATCTGAACTGCCCCAAGCACAAGTACGGCTTTGGGCAGTTTTTTCTTGCCCGAAATGCTATGCTTATTGAATGAGAGCTATTTACTTGAATTATAAAGAAACTGACCGAGAACATGCTCTAATACAGTAAATATCGTTGCAGGCGGGCTTGATTAAAATCCACTTTTCAGGTAGTATATTTTCTGTCGGACCATTCTGGAATTCTGGCTTTTTTGGTTTACTTTGAACCATTTATTTGTTTCTTGGATTTTGGTGATTGGTGATTGATAAAAATTGGGGAGTAGCCAAGCGGTAAGGCAGTGGGTTCTGGTCCCACCATGCGAAGGTTCGATCCCTTCCTCCCCAGCTAATAAAATTATCGAGAGTTGAACAAAATCAATTCCGTCTATGAACTTCGAGCACCCAACAGAACCCGTCTTACCAACTACAAGCGAATCACCAGAAACCTCCGAGATAGCATCTCTCCTCCTCAAAGCCGAAGGAATGGAGCATGAGATCGATTCCGAACTCTCCGAGAAATTCAGCGAGGGATTCCTGCAGAGGCTCTCGGAAAAAATGAGCGATTGGGAACAACAATTCCTGACGAGGGGAAATGCCGCTCTCGACTGGACGGAGGCGAGAGGATTGCCCATTCCCAAATCGCAAGCAGGTCTCTACGCATATTCCGCGGCGACCGGCGCTCTCGGCATCGTCGTCCCCGGACTCGGCGTCCTGCTCCCGCTCTCCTATGTGCTCTACACACGGGGAAAGAATATGAATGGCGGTTCGCCCCTTACTCAAAATACGATATAAGAAGCATATGTCCATCAACACCACAGAACAATGGGAGGCACTCCTCGGAGGAATGGATGAAATCGTCGTCCTGCTTTCTCTCGAAGCACTCACACAAGGAGATCAGATGAAAGTCATCGAAAAATTCTCCTCCATCGTTTTCAAACGACTCCTCCTTCGAATACCCGAAGAGTTCGTCTCGGAATTACGATCAACCATCGATGAGACTGAAAACGACGAAAACCTGGAGGCGGTCATCAACATATTCACTCGTGCCTTTCCAGACCTGAATACCGTCGTTCACGAGGAGATGTTAGAAGTCGCGAAACTCTTCCGAAGCGCGAAAATGTCATCATAATACTTCAAGTGAGAAGCATGAAAGGAAAAACGCAGGTAGTGATCATCCATGGCGGCATGACCTTCAGAAACCGAGGGGACTATGTACATTTTCTCAAGACACGGGAAATCTCTTTGGAGAAAAAGATGAGGTGGAGTGATGAGTATCTCACGAAAGCGCTCGGTAAGGATTTCGAGATCATCCGTCCACGAATGCCCCTCCAAGATAATGCCCGATATGAGGATTGGAAAATCCATTTCGAGCGGTACATTCCGTTCCTGCGAGACGGTGTCATCCTCATCGGGAACTCGCTCGGTGGCATCTTCCTCGCGAAGTATCTCTCCGAACATCATTTCCCGAAAAAGGTCGCATCAGTATTTCTCGTCTGCCCACCATTCGATGATACGCTCACGGAAGAGGATCTCTGTGGGGGATTTAGATTGAAATCTGATCTCTCGCTCATCGAAAAGCAGTCGACCGATATCCATCTCCTCTTCTCAGAGGATGATGATGTCGTGCCGGTCTCGCATGCGGAAAAATACAGGGCGAAACTTCCCAGCGCGAAACTTCACATCTACAAAAGCAAGAACGGTCATTTCCAGATATCCAGGTTCCCGGAAATCGTCCGGATGATCCGTTGAGATGTCCGGAAATAGCTCTAAGGTGGCTGACTTGACAAATGACCGAATTTATCCCTATACTGATGTCGTTTCGTTATCTTCCCAACTGCAGAAAAGGAGTATCAAATGAACCGAAAAAATGGTTTCTCCGTGGTTGTGGTATTCCTCGTCATTTTTGGGCTAGGCATTGCCCTGATGGGGATTTTTTCATCGAATTTCCGTCAATCCGTAGGCTTGGAGAGGCACCCAGCGCATGGTCGTTGGCATGAAGTGATGAAGTCGCATCAGGAACATCAGAAGTCTCAATTACCGGCCGCTCTACTTACTCTCAAGATTCTTCCGAATCTAGACCCAGCCATGATCGTCATATTGAGTGAGTATCACGCGCTCCAGAAAACGATACCGGTTGTGCGAAAGCTTGGGGGGAAAGAGTATGACGGCCTTATCGAGAAAATCGTTGACGATTATGCAAAAGACTGGGATATCGGGAAAAATATACCTCTCAATCCCGCACAAAAAAACGCACTGCTCGAAACACTAAGAGGGGTCGAAAGCATCTTCGGTCCCTCCTCGAGAGATGAAACCCTATCACTGAGGAAGATCGTCTTTGCGGATGTGGGGTTTCGTCTCGTGGATAGGAAAAGCACGGGAGACGAGGAGGCTGATCTGCCTCTCAAGCTGACCGTTACGGTGATTACGCTTGGCTCTCCACGATGACAGTGAGACTGGCGGGTAAACGGATGGTTTTGCTGACGCAACCTCATCCGTTTTTTTATTACCAAGCGATCGAGCAAAGTGAAAGTACAAACTTTCGCTTTCGAGCGAGCGATGGTAACTGACACATAAATGCCATTTATTTTCGTGGATATGTCTTCTCAATAAAGTCCGCACATTTTTCAAAAAATCATGACGCAGAGCGATACGAGTTTCGTTCGATTCAAACTATAAAATGAGCTTCATTCTCTTTTACCGGTAATGCATTCAATGATGAGGCTCTTATTTCATCCTCTCAAGGCAGGAATAACCTGGAATCTCAACACCCCTCGGGGCATCCCTCCTGAATGCATCAGGCTCTATGATGCACAGAATCATATGAGAGCAACAGGTT
>CAYOIM010000019.1:0-17889 GCA_964404075.1 uncultured Bdellovibrionales bacterium
AAAGCGGAACAACCGCTCAGGCAGGAGCAAGAAATCATGCTTCTATTTTACCACATCAATGCTTCCCGACGAGCATCTTGAAATATTCCGAACTCTTCGCATAGCGGAGGGCGTCCTCCGCGGAAACGACACCCCGCCTCACGAAATCCGCGAGCGCCCGGTCGAGCGATACCATGCCTTCCTTCAATCCCGTCTCGATGACCGCGTCGATCTGGAAGGATTTGTTCTCGCGGATGAGATTCTCTACCGCATGATTCTTCAACATGATCTCGATCGCCGGGATACGCCCGCCACCGATCATCGGGAGGAGCCGCTGGGAAACGACCCCGAGGAGGACGCTCGCGAGCTGGGCGCGGATCTGATTCTGCTGATTCGCCGGAAACACATCGATGATACGGTCGATGGTCTGCGAACTGTCATTCGTATGGAGCGTCGCAAAGATGAGGTGTCCCGTCTCGGCGGCGGTCATGGCGGTCGCGATCGTATCGAGGTCACGGAGCTCCCCGAGGAGGACCACATTCACATCCTCACGGAACACGGCTTTCAGCGCGTCGGCGAACGACTTCGCATCGCGACCCACTTCGCGCTGATTGATGATACAGCGATCCTGCGTGTACACGAACTCGATCGGATCCTCGATCGTAAGGACATGTTTCTCCAGATTATGATTGATATAGTCGACGATCGCGGCGAGCGTCGTCGATTTCCCATGCCCGACCGGTCCCGTAATGAGCACCAGTCCCTGGGAATAATTAGCGAAATTGTAAAGGGAGGTCGGCACATTGAGCTCTTCTAGTCCCCGCAATCGTTCCATGAGAAAACGCATCGTGATACTGACGAATCCCTTCTGGAAAAACACATTGCACCGGAACCGTGCGCGATCCTCGAAGTTATACGAAAAATCGACACTCCCCTTGTCGAGAAGTATCTTCTTCTGCTCCTCGGACACGAGCACATTCGAGAGCGCAAGCGTATCCGCGGGCGTCAGGATCTTTTCCTTGGTCACGGGACGGAGCCCCCCATCGATACGGAGCGTCGGATACCGACCGACCGACAGGTGGAGGTCGGACGCCCGCTCCTGCCCCACGAGGAGGAGGAGATTCTTCAACCGTTGTTCGACATGGAGTACTTCCATATTTTTTGTTTTATGCTTTCGCTTCTTCAGCACTTCCGAAACAGCGGTCGCACCGCTCAAAAAACGGAACGACCGCTCCACACTAGGCTTTCTCCATTTGGGCGAATACTCCCTGCACCTTCTCGATCACCTCCGATGGCGTAAAATGTGACTTGATAAGGTAATCCTTGGCGCCATATTTGAATGCCTCCTCTACCTGCTGTTTCTCGGAAATATTCGTGAGGAGTATGACCGGGACATCCTTCCACACCGAACTCTCCCGCATCGTCCGGAGGACATCCCGTCCATCCATATACGGCATCACGATATCGAGGAGCATGAGGTCCGGAGTTTCCCCTTCTTCGAGTTTCCTGATGGCTTCCAGTCCATTCGCGGCGACAGAAACAGCATACCCGGCCTCACTCAACTTGATATGATAGATATCCGAGATGAACGGATCATCTTCCACCAGCATGATTTTCTTCCCTGATTCTTTCGTTGCTGTCGTAGTTTCAGTCATAGTATTTTCTATTTTTTATAGCGGTTGTTCCGCCTTTTGAGCGGTGCAACCGCTGTAAAAAATTTCTCACTCCTCAACTCTATTCTCTCACACCTCATCTCTTCCCCTTCATTATCCCTCATCCGAAATGAAATATCAAGAAGCATATGAGGCACACCTCACGAACCCTCCTTCGCTTTCTCTTCCTCGACGATTTCCTCGCCTTCGGTCACCCGTTCCACTTCCATGAGCGTCGTCAAACCCGCGAGCACCTTGAGCATCCCATCCTCACGCATGGAAACCATTCCCTGATGCGGGAGCACCTTCTCCAATTCCCGCTCGCTCCCCTGCTTGTCCGTAATGATATTCTTCACCTCATCCGTCACATCGATCACCTCCACCATCGCCACGCGACCCTTGTACCCGGTATCATTGCAAAAATCACATCCCTTCCCTTTGTACACGACTATTTTCTTCAATGCCGCCTCCAATCCATACTTCGAAAACTCCTCCCGCGGAATGCTCTCCAATTCTTTCCGGATCATATTCTCTATCACCGGGGTGATCGGCATCGGCTCCTTGCACTCGAGACAAATGCGCCTCACGAGCCGTTGCGCCGCCACGACTTGGAGGGACGAAGCGAGGAGAAAAGATTCCACCCCCATGTCGACGAGACGAGGAATCGTCCCCATGGCGCTATTCGTATGGAGCGTCGAAAGGACGAGATGTCCTGTCAATGCCGCATGGATGGCGAGCTCCGCCGTCTCGCTGTCACGGATCTCTCCCACCATGATGACATTCGGGTCCTGACGGAGGATGGAGCGGAGACCGCTCGCGAATGTGTAGTCGATCTCTGGCTTGATCTGACTCTGATTGATACCGCTGATAAAATACTCCACCGGATCCTCGAGGGTGATGATATTCCGCTCTTCCTGATTGAGAATCTTCAAGAAAGAATAGAGTGTCGTCGATTTCCCCGACCCCGTCGGTCCGGTGATCAGGATGATGCCGAACGGCTCGCGGATCTTGCGAAGGAGTATCTCTTCCGCGCGCCCCCACACCCCCATTTCCTTGAAATCCACCATCTGATCGGTTTTCTCCAAAACCCGCATCACAACTTTCTCCCCCTCCATCACGGGGAGCGTCGAAACGCGAAGATCGACGATATGCCCGCCCTGTTCCGTCCGGAAACGGCCGTCCTGCGGCTTCCTCTGTTCGTCGATCTTCAGGTTGGAGAGGATCTTGATCCGCGAAACGACGGCACGCCCGACATCGACCGGAAACACGAGTGACGAATGAAGGACGCCATCTACCCGGAATCGGACACGATAACTCCCCTCCACCGGTTCGATATGCACATCGCTCGCCTTGCCATCGAGTGCGTGCTTGATAATCACCTCGACCAGCTTCGCGATCGGCGCATCACGAAAAAGCTCTTTGTCCTTTTCGGAGAGACTCTCTTTTTTCGTACTGACATCGTCCTCATCGTCCCTTCCCTTAATCGAAAGGATCGCGTCCTTCAATGCCTGATCCGTGCCGGCATAATGCTTGACGATATCCTGAAAGACAGCGTCCGAAACAAGATAGGTATCGATGCTGAGATTCTCTTTTTCCGAAAGGAACCGGAGGACATTGAGAGACTCGAAATCCTGAGGATTGACCAGAGCAACCGACAGCACTTCTCCGTCACGCTTGAAGGGAGCCATCCGGTATTTCTGTGCGGTCTCCTCGGGAATGAACTCCAAAACATCCCGCGATACTTCGCGGGGAGCGGCCTCGAGAAACGGCAACCCGAGCTTTTCCGCTCGTTCCTTAATATCCGACGAAGAAGAAACGGGCAATGGACTTTGCCCGCTCTCCGGTGTCACCGTTACCGTTGCGTCGGACATACGCCAAAATCATCGCTACCGAATGAAAGGATTTTCGCGCGCGGAGAAATCCCCCACGACGAGGGCGGGTAATGACTGAGATTCGGTCTTCCGCCGAATAGTCTCGACCATCTTGGTATCGAGCTTGCCCGTATTGAAGATCGGCAATGCCTCCACATTCTGTATGCTCGCCGTCGAGAGGCCAGGATAATACATGAACGACACGACAAGCGAAGCATTCAGAGTGTCCCCCGGGAGGGGGTCACCTTTCTCATCTTTTTCCTTCGTCTCTTTCTTCAGAGAAAACGACTTCACTTCATTCTCACGATTCATATGATAGATACGATGAAAGAGGGTAAGGAAAGACGCATAATCCGCCGAAAAGGTGACTGTCGCCTGGTATGTCTTCGGATCCGGATATACCGCACGGAGGGCGATTGTTGGGCTGGAAGATGCGCCGATATTTGCCGTCCCGGCACCGCCGAGCAGTATCGCCTGCGAACTCATCTCCTGTTCTTTCGGGACGATCGCCGTCACCGGAGGCTTCTCGATCGTAAGGGAATTGATGAGTATCCCGGACTGCCCCGCCAAGAAATTGAAAGCATCCACGACCCGCTCCTGATCGATCACCTCGGGAACATATTCATCGACAAGCGCCTCATCCGGATTCTTCCCCCCGGACGATTCAGAAGATGCGGAAGCGAAATCACCGGAAATCGACCGGATATTGCCGAGCCGTCGTTCCATCTGATCCAGCTGTTGCTCGGTCGCATCGACCGCCATCTGCTTCTCGAGAAAAGCATCGTAATCGGGCTTCATATAGCCGATCGATACTACGAGTACCAAAATGAGAGAAACCGGTATGAAAAGGATTTTGAGGCTCATACGAAAAGCGTGTTATTTATTTTTTTCGTTCATCTGCAACGCGACCCAGCACCAAAGAAAATTCGATCTTCCCCCCCTCGCCCCGAACCAATGGTCCGCCAAGCGAAACACCGGAGAAATTTCCGGAATCCTGAAGCGCCTTCATCTGTTGCGCCACCTGGAGAAGCGTCTTCGCCTCGCCGGAAATCTTCACGGTATTCGACGAGAGATCATTATCATAAGAACTCAACACGACATCCGGGAGAATGACCGAACTCATAACGCGCAACTCATCCGACGGATTGACATCGGGATAGGTGCGCTTCGTCATGACGGCATCCCCCTTGAGGGAGAATTTCGCGACACGCGTCACCAGGTCTGAAGCATACTGAGCTTTCGTCTCGGTAATTCTCTTCGTCAAAGTAGCCTGCTTCTGATCCAAGCGATACGAAAAATACCACAACACCCCGTACGCCAGACTCGTGATGAGGAGGAGCGAAAACGAGACATAAATCGCTTTGCTCGAGACACTCACCCGTCCCTCCTCCTTTTCGGCGAGAACGGCGGATTGAGAAAGATTGATACCAGGCATATTTTTTTCTTATCTGTTTGTATTCGCTTTTTTCCAGTATACCACATTCTCTTTTTCTTTCCAGTACTCCCGGCGATCGCGGCGAGACCCGAGCATCATCGCTCCTTATGGATGCCATCGATGCCGCCGAGAGCCAATCCGACCGCGACCGAAAAAGACGCTCCGAGCATACTGACCGATGGTCGAACGGTATCCTTCATAATCACCCGTTTCCAAGGATCCGCGAAAGAAACAGCGACTCCCAGAGACTGTGAAAGAAATACCGAGAGACCGGTGAAGCGGGATGATCCGCCGGAGAGTATGATCCGCTCCACCTTCTTCCCGGTCGCCTGTGCGGCATAAGACTGCATGATCCGATTCACTTCGGTCATCACGATATCAAGTGCCGGAAAAACGATCGCTGAACCCGAAACATTGAGGAAATCCTGATTGCTTTTCTTCATCTCCTCCGCCCGATCGAGGGAGATATTCATACTCTGCGCTATCGTCCGTGTCATATCCTGACCGCCGATGCCGACATTGCGACTGAGCTGTACCACACCATCTTCGATCAGGATGATATTCGTCGCCTTGGAACCCATATCGATGATGATCGATGAGCCCGGATCCTTGCCGACTACCGCCCGCGCGAGAGAAAAAGTCTCCAATTCCAGGAATTGGAGCGTGAGACCTGCCGACGAGGCATATTTATTGTACCGGTTGATCTCCTTGTTCAATGCCGCGACGAGGAGCACATCGAGCTTTTTCATCGCGGGTCCGCCATCCGCCCCGGCGACATCCTTCCGACGGACGATTTCCCAGCTGAGAGACACCTCATCGAGGTTGGAAGGAATATATTTGTGCGCCTCGAAACGGATGGCCTCTTCCATTTCTTTCGACTCCATATCGGGAAGTTCGATGAGCGTCACCAGACCGACGAAAGCCGGGAGCGCCATGAATGCCTCTCTCTTATTGGGATTCAATCGTTCGAGGAGCGCCTGCAGATACAGAACCAATTCTTCATCATACGAATGTTCCTGGTGCATCTTCCCGGACTCGATGGGTGCGAGACTCACTTCCGCGTAGTTGAGGAGGGTCGCCATGCCGTTGCTCGCCGGCTCCAGTTCGACCGCCTTGATGGCCGAAGTACCGAAATCAATGCCGAGAAATTTTTGTTTTCCAAAAAACATATACCAATTCTTTCAGCATTACCTCCGTATTATAAACTATCAATACGAATCCACCAAGAGAGGCGGCTACGGGAAATGAAAAACTACCTTCCTGCATAGCGGTCGGCGCTTCCCTCTGTTTCTCCACCCCACATTCTCCACATTTACTGAGCCTTGTCCACCGCAGACTGCATATCTTTGAAGCTGTATGCTCCTCCGAAGTGCGTCGTGTTCACGAAAAAGCTCGGCGTCCCCGCGAATCCGAATTGTTTCGCGATCGCCATATCGTCAGTCAATCGACTGTCATATTTTCCGCTCGTCAGACAGGCGGTCATGTCATTCGCCGAAACCGCACTCTTGAGGAAATCTGCCATGACACTCGCCTTCGACAGATCGTTTTTCACGGTCTCATTGAGCAATTTGTACCCCGCTTCGCTCATGAGGAGATCATGCGCTTCCCAGAATTTTTTCTTCTCTCCCGCGCAATAGAGCGCCTTCGTCGCCAACTCACCATTCCCGTGTCCATTCGCATAGATCCAAACAAAAGCGGCTTTGCCGGCATCCACCATCTTCTTCATCTCCGGCACCGGCGGGATATATGTTCCCCCATCTTTTGCCATGGTGAACTGAGCGCCTGCCTGCTTGTTCAGATTCGGATTCTTTCCCGCGGCGATATTGCAGTACGGACAGCTCGGATCGCTGAACTCGACGAACAATATCTTGCTATCCTTGTTTCCAAAGGCGAGATTCTTGTCATTGAACAATGCCTTCACCTGATCCTGCGTCACCGTCACCTCGCCGTCCTTCTTCGGCTGGGTCGTGTCCGTCACCGTCGGTATCGCCGCCTGCTTCGTGGAATACCCTCCCCACACGATAGATGCGGCGACGATTACACCCGCAAGGAGGATCGCCCCCGCGACGAGCCAGGCATCTTTGCTCGCACTCACCGATAACACAGCACCCTCTTCTTCTGGCATTCTCTCTTCCATAACATTCTTCTTTTATCTAATTACACTCTTCGGGACTCTCTCAGTATACTTGATCTTCAAACAATCCGCAGTACTCCCGGGGCAAACATCAGCATCAATCCAAGGAAGAGCATCAGCACTCCTCCAATAAGGTTTGCCCAACGAGAATAAGTCGCCGTGAGGTGGAGCTTCTCAAAGCCCCATAATGCGAGACCGAAGACGAGGAAATCGTCGATCATATAGAAGAAGATGTAGATCGCCATGAGCGTCTGCGTCCCGAAAAATCCCAAATGATTGATCTCGAGTATCTTCGTAAACGCCTGCGGAATGCCGATAGAGCAGGCGAATTCGATCACATTCACCGAGAAAGCGAGCATGATGACCCCAATCGCCGAAATCCAGGTCAGCGGTTCGCTCGCGATCTTCTTTATCTGTCCCGAGATCTTCGACCGACCCTTGGCATCGACGACCTGGCATGTCCCATCATTTTTCCACCACTCATACAGGAAGAAAATCCCGCCACCGATAGAAACCAATCCCACGATCGGCGTCACGACACGATCCAGCCCGACGAAATCGAAAGCCGTGAACCACACATTGAGGATGAGGTAGTACATCACCGTCTCCGCCAGGATGAAGAGCCCCGCGATGGACCACATCCGCGCGCGCGATCCCGTCTGGATGAGCACGAGGAGGAAAGTCACGAGCACCCACATCGCGCAGGGATTGAACCCATCGATGAACCCGAGTACCGAGGCGAGGAGCGGGAGCGAATACCCCGAAACATCGAGCGTCCTTCCGATGAAAGGCACCCTGATGGCGCTCAGCGGATTCTTCGGATTCGTGCAAATCCCCGTTTCGGCATTACATATCGGCGCTCCCGTATCAGTACGCTCGAGCGCTCCTCCATTCGCCAGAGTATCGCCAAGCGATCCGGAAACTCCCTCTCGTCTCGCGCGCGAAAAGATATCATCAAAAATCTTCCCCGTCGTATCGGACGACTCGAACCCTTGCAAAACGAAACGGCCGCCGATAATGGTCGTCGGTGTCGCGCGGGGAAGACCCGTCCTCTCCGATACTTTCGCAAGGAGCGCTTCTCCTTCAGCCTCATAGACATCGTGAAAACGAATATCCGCTTCCGGATGGGATTTCTGGAAACGGAGGAGGAACTCCCTCTCCGCCTGACAATGACCGCAGACATCCCGCTCCAGCACATCGATCGACACCGGCATCATTTCCGCTGAAACGACTGATCCGAACGATACCCCCCCGAAGAGAACGATGCCGAGCAGTACATATCTCATATTTTTCACCATATCTTTTGTCTTTCATGTGATACGATACTGCGCTGATATGATCGATACGAAAGCGCGACAGAATCCGAAATCCGCCTGAGCGTGGGAGAGAAATCCTTCCATGACAGGAGTTTCAGTATAGCATAAATCAAAAGGAGGAGCACTGCCTCCAAGCCCCTCAGCGTGAGGGAGCTCTCCCCGCTCCCGGCACCGACGAACGCCCGGTGCGCCACCACGAGTACGAATGCCGGATACACGAGGAAATGTATCCGCTTCCACCATATTCCCAGAGTCTGCGTCGATATCCTATTCGAAGTGAAGATAAGCGGGAGAAGAAATATCATCGCCACAACACCGAACACGGGTGCCAGACGGACAAAATTCCCATCGGACAATGAAAGCATCGCCGCGATATCATACCCGTGAAGGATATATCCGATACCGTGGATACAGGCGAAATACCCCATAAGAATGCCCACTTCCCGACGGAATCCCATGAGAAGGAGAAGGAGCTTCATCCGGAACATCTTCGACAACGGACTGAGGAAAAGCAGGAGGATGAGGAGCGTTCCCGCCGCTTCGCCGAAATCCCGCCGAAGCGATGGCAAGATGACACCGATGATGATACTGAGATGGGCGACTATCAGTATGCCTCGCTTGATTTCCCTTCCGAAGCGGATGAGCAGATTCGAAAGAAAATCGTGGGCACGAAAGAGAGCCACCAAAAGAGGATCCGCTATTTGTAATAATTTCTCCATAGGGAATGATACACTCAGTGATCTCATGCACACAAAACTACTCTGACCGCTCACCTGAAAAACAAAAAATAGAGGAGGGTGAGTATGATGCATTGCACCACCCCGAGGAGGACAAAAATACCTCTCGAAAGATTCGGTTTCTGTTCCATTCCTTTCAGTATACCACCGTCCATCAAATGGCAAAACATCAAATAAGCAAAAGAAATGCGTCAAGAAAAAAGAAAAAATAGACCTGTTGCCTTATAGGCTTCTTGATCAAAGCAGACAGATTTCAGACAAAGCTGATGGAAAAATGTTTTTTGTTTAGCCGAAGCTAAGCCAAAAATATTTTTCCAAGGGTTTGGCGAAAGATGTCGCTTTGAGCTGGAGCTTATAAGGCAACAGGTCTAATATCGGATCGCGAGGACGCGATAATACTGATCCACATCGCTCACCCACTTGCGTACGCTCTCATCGGAATGGGTCGCGCAGGATGACCCGCATTTCCAGATCGTGAAATTCTTCGGCTCGCTCGTGGAACGGAGCCGCACCAGTTCCGCGATACGGTTCCCGACTTTCTCGACGGCTTCTTCCGGCGACCCGAAACACCCATGTCCCATGGCCACTCCGCGACTTCCCGCCCCCTTGAATCCCCAATAATTGAAACAATCCGCTCCATCATCCGAACGAGGGATTCTCTTCCCCCAATTCGACTCCTTCTTCGCGATGCCCACGATAAGTGCCGCCACCTCCCGATCATACCGGGCGATAGCCGGAGCCATCAACTCGATCGGATACCCCGCCGTCATGAAGGCGATCTCGGTATTCAAGAGATGCTCTGGAAACGAGAGTCCCTCATCGAATGACTGCCTTTGTTTCGCGGCGATCTGCTGTGACCATGCCTTCGCCTCTTCTCCGCAATCATCACTGGCGAGAGCGCGCCTTGATTGGCTCCCGATCGGAAGCAAGAGGCGCGTCATCAAACGGGTACGGAAAGCGCAATCAGGCAGGATATTCGCCGACATCTCAGCGCTCTGGTGCACTGGTACTTCCCACAGGGAAATCGCGACGATACCGCCGAGAAAAAGAAAAGCACCGAACATTCCGATGACCCGCGGAGACTCCGCCATGCATTTCGAGAGTGCATCGAAAGTGATGAAGAAAAATCGGAACATAGTATGAAAAAGCAGATGAGAAAATGGGAGGAAAGGATATCCTGAAGAATGAGGTTCCATTCTAGCAGAAATACGGGTGGGAATCAATTGACAAAGTACCCGTTTTCATTCCTCCATACAGCTGAAACAAAGCAAAAAAAAACGCCAGTTAAGCGTTGATTAACAATCCATTCAAGGATCGTTTCGGTTGAGTGCAGTTCGAGGCGCCATCGAGGAGCGGAGTAAGCCGTACTGAAATAGTACGGTGTCGAGCACCGGGTGGGAACGAAGAAATGCCTCAACGAAACGATCCAGTTATTCCTTCTCGGCATCATTCAGGGCATTATAGTACCCTTCCACATCGGATATCCACTTGCGGACGCTTTCCGCGGAATGCCCGGCACAGGAATATCCGCATTTCCAGATGATCATCTTCTCAGGAGTATTCCGTTCATAATCATAAATGAGGTTCTCGATCCGCTTCGAGACGGAATCCACCGCATCTTTCTTCCCATTGAAACAGGTATGGCCGCCCGTCCCCATGAGACGGCGGCGTTCCCTGAATCCCCAGTAATTGTAGCAGTCCTGTCCATCGAGGACCGGCACGCGTCGCCCCCAGTTCGATTCTTTCTTCGCGATACCGATGAGGAATGTCGCCGTGATGCGATCCTTCTCGAAAATGAATGGGAGCATGGACTCGATAGGGTATCCGGCGACCATGCGGCGCACCTCGGTTTCGAATTTATCCTGTTTTTCCTCGTCGATGAACTGGGAAAGGATCTCTATCTCGAATGGTTTCTCATCAACTCCACTCTCATTCGCCAGCGCGAGGAGGTCTGCCGATGAGAGATCCTTCGAGGATTCAAGGGCGCGTTCCGTCGACACGCCAGCCACCTGATTCGCCGTATCGGCCGAAGCGTTGCCATTGACCAGTCGCTCCACGAGGTGCGTCATCGCCATACCCAGTACGACCGCCGCCACCAGGACGAGACGGGATGGTCGAAGCATGCGAAACGGAAATACCGGATGTCGGAGGAATGCATATCGTAAAGACAAGTTGCGGAAAGCGACTCTCGATCGGTACCGCTTCACCTGCCATTTCAAATGAAGGGAATGAAGTACTGTGAAGAACGCATTCTCCCTTCTCAGGGAAAGGGAGACCTGAGAGCGCACCACCCGAACAACATGAAGTACCCCCCCGAAAACTGATCGTACCGCCGAAAAAAAGAGCATGAGCTTCTCCTGAAAAAAAACATTCCTCCGAGGTGCGAAATTGCCGGCGAGATGATTTTCAGGCAGGGAAACAGCATGGACAAAAGACACGGACGCTCTCCTCCGCGACACTCGTGATGCTGACTTTTTGGGTGCGATATCGAAATGTCTTCTCATGTTTCTGTTCTTGTTTCTGCTACACCCCCGATTACTCGATACCGGCCGCCTTCTTGAAGAAAGCGATGGCGTCCGGCGTCCCGATCATACACTTCCCATCCGCAAAAACGAAAGGTACCCCCATCCCTTCCGGCTGTATGCCGCATATTTGAGCGCGAGTTTCCATTTCACGGGCATTCTTCGTATTGTGCCATACTTCCTTTTTCACGAAACGCACTTTCTCCGCGACGCCGTTCTGATCGATGAAATCCTGCACATCCTTGCAATGCGGACATTCCTCGCCATAGTAATAGATGATGGAAGCGCCATCGTCCGGTGTCGCCTCGATGACCGACCCGGCGCCATCCTTCAGCCCCCAGTACACCAACCCCGCTATCAACGCCACGACGGCGCCGGCAAACATGACCAGCTCTTTCTTCATACTCGGAACATATCACATCAATTACCCTCCCAGTATAGCACTTCTCTCCCTTCCTACCGAATGAGCGAGATATACGGCGACCAGAAGGAGTGCGACACTATAGAGTTGCCCCCGAGTGAACGCCCCGAAAAAGAATTCCCCCGCGAAATCCGGTTCCCGAAAAAACTCCATGAAAAAACGGATACTCCCGTACCACAACAGAAAGGAGATGCTGATCATTCCTGGTCCCGTCCGCATCGTCCGTTTGCACCAAAGAATGAGGAAGAGAATGATGCCTTCGAAAAACGCCTCATAGAGCTGACTCGGGTGCCGGAGGAGCCCGCCGCCCAGGGGAAAATACATGCCCCAAGGAACCGTGGTGACCCGACCGAACAGTTCTCCGTTCATGAAATTTCCGATACGACCGAAAAAAATCGCAAGAGGAGCAACCAGCGCGAAATAATCCGCCCGCAGGAAGAATGTCCCGGATGACCGCAACGAAGTACACCACAACGCTATCATCACTCCGATGACTCCTCCGAAAAAACTCATGCCGAAAAATCCGACGAACACGCCGTTCTCAAAAGGAAAGAAAATACTGAGAGGATTTGACCAAAAAGACTCTGGGGCGTAAAGCAAGGCATATCCAAGACGACCTCCGATCAATGCCCCGCAGAAAATCCATATCAGGGATCCCACAAGCGATTCGCGGAAAGATTCGGTCGTCCCATCTCGCCGGAAGAACACAGAAAGAGCATACCAGACGATAAGCAGACCAAAAATCCAGCAAAGACTATAGAAACGGATCGGGAACCCGCCGACAACGAAAGCGATCGGACTTATATGCTCCGGCAGTGATTGCCACAAGGACAGCATAGAGTTCAGTCTTTCCGATATTCACGGGTCGGGTCATTGTACGAGTCCAATTGCTTGCGGAATTCAATGACATAAATATCCCACAACGCCATGAAGAGCGACATCACGATCGGTCCCAGGATAAAGCCCGAAAGCCCGAACAAGGAGAGTCCGCCGAGGGTTGCGAAAAAAATGACCAAGGGATGCATCTGCGTATCCTTGCCGACCAGTTTCGGTTTCAGGATATTGTCGATAAGGGAGATGATGCCGAACCCGACGCCGAGAACGAGAGTACCCTGCCAGAAATCCCCCAAAAAAAGAAGTATGATGCCCATCGGGAACCAGACTGCCGCCGTTCCGATGATCGGAATGATGGAGAAGAAGAACATGAGCGTCGCCCACACGAGAGGCGATGACACTCCGACCGCCGCGAAGAGCACGCCACCGATGATACTCTGTAATACTCCGATGACAATCGTCCCCTTGATCGTCGCCCTCGTCATCGAGACGAATTTCCTGATGAGGAGCTCATCATGCTCGTCTCGGAGGGGCGATAGCTTCTTCAGATACCGGAGCCCCTGCTCGCCATCGATAAAGAAATAGTAGAGCGTGAAAAACAGGACGAATATCCAGAACAAGAACTGACTCACCCCGCGATATGCTGCCTGAAAAATATCCAGGAAATTGCCGCTCCATCCCCGGATACCCTGGAAAACCGCTTCTCCCGAGAGCGAATTCCCTGCTATCCGATCCAGAACGGGAATGTGCCGAATGGAAGAAAGGATCTGCGAAACGAACTGTTGCACCGTCTTTTCCTGACTGAATACCTGATAGAGCGAACTCGCCTCAGTGGCGACGGCCGCGACGACGAGAAAAATCGGCGTGATAATGACAAAGATGATAAGGAGGCAGGAAAGGGAGGATGCGAGAGCCGGACGATTCCCTGTCTTTTGCAGAATCCACCGATGCGGCTCGGCGAATACGGCAGCGAGAATGGCGGCGGCGATGATGGCCGTGAGAAACGGCTGAAACAGAAAAAACGCCACCGCCCCGACTGTTATCATCAGGATGAAAAAGAAATAAATGTTGAGATGCTGGAGGTACATAGCAATGAAGAGGCTATAAAGATTAGAGGTTAGAGATGAGAAGTGAGATGAAAGATGGGAATTTTTTACAACGGTCGCTCCGCTTCCGGAGCGGTGCGTCCGCTGTAAAAAATTCATCATTCCACCCCCTATTATGAGCCTATCGAGAAACAAAAACAACCCCGCGATATCCGGGGCTGTTTCAACAACGAAAGAAAACCTTACTTCTTTTCCGCCTTCTTCTCGGATGATGCTCCTGGAGTGGCGCCTACCGGCTCTTTTACGACACCCTCAACCTTGGTCACATCAGCCTCGACTTTGGTATTCAAGGTATCCATCTCAGCCTCCGTCCGCGGCGGAATCACCGAAGCGATCACCATATTCGGATCCGCATCGATCTTCACCTTCGGAGATACCTTGATATCGGAAACCGTAATATGATCCTCGAACGACCGGAGCATACTGAGATCCGCTTCCAGCGCATGCGGGAGATCGCTCGGCAAAGTCCGGACCGGCAATTCCTCGATCGATTTCATGAGCATGCCTCCCATCTCACGGACGGCCGCAGATTCATTGATGAAAACGATCGGGACGCGTGTCTCGATCTCTTCGTCCATGCGCACCTGGAAAAAGTCGATATGTATGAAGCGATTCCGGAGCGGACTCATCTGCACGGCATGGATGAGCACATTCACCGGCTTCTCCGCGCCGATGACGAGTTCCACGATCGTATTCTCCCCTGCCTGTTTGTAGGCTTTCGCGAATTCGAGGTAGGTCAAAGCGACATTGCGTGGCGCAATCTTTCGTCCATAGATGACCGCCGGCACCATATCGCTCTTCCGGAGCCGACCCAACCCCTTGCCGACCTCCGTACGGAGAACGGCATTCAACTTCATATATTCCGACATAATCGTTTCGGGATAAGATATTATCTTCTTCTACTGAAGCAACGCCTCGACACCCCGATGCTCCTTCAGAAACCGGTGCATCTCGATCGCGTCATCGGCCGTCACCGGATCACTGCCGAAAATCCGCTTCGCCTCACTCTGATCCACATCCGTGAGGACCCCGAAGCTCGCCACACCCATCGGACCGACGGACACGAAGATGAAAGTCGAGGATTGGCAGTCCTTGCAAGTCAAGTGAAACACCGTCCGATCCCGCTCTTCTTCCAAGAGGAGCATTTCTTTCGGCTCATACTGCCGATCGCAGAGCGGACAGTGAATCAGCGGCTTGACACTTTCAAATGCGGCTTTCATAGGGAATTTTCTCTTGATTCAAAACCGGACAAAAAGAACAAACCGATAGTACCATGGAAAATCACTCCGGTCAACCTTTGACCATTTCGGATATTTTCGCTAGGATAGAAGGCTCGATATATGCTATCATAAGCCCATACACACTCATTCTATGGAACGATTTCCCCTGACGGAAAAATTGACTTTCCATGCCAAAAGCGTCTTCAGGGAAGCCCGTGATATCGCCTTCTATTCGCACTGTACCCATATCGAGCCGAAACATGTCCTCCTCGCCCTCTTCCTCGAACAGGGAAGCCTCGGCAAAGTACTCCTCGAAAATATCGGCTTCAAACAGGAACCACTCGGGAAAATAACTCTCGCTACCAAGAGTCTGAAGGGCATGAAGAAGCCGACCATAAAAACGAAGGGAAGATCGATGCTCGATTTTTCTTCCGGCCTGAAGAAAATCTTCACGAGGTCTTTCGCTATCGCGGCGGAGTTCCGCTCGCCCTATGTCGGCACCGAACACCTCGTCGCCGCGCTCGCCGAATCGGATGACGCCGATATCGAGTCCATCTTCCATGACTTCTCCCTCGAACGGGAGAAATCACTCGATACCATCCACGCGCACCTGAACTACGATCATGTACCGCCTCTCTCGAAAATGTTCAATCTGCCAGAGATCAGCCTCACACGGAAGAAAATCGGACACCGTACCGAAACCCCGTTCCTCGATCAATACACGATCGACCTCTGCAAAGATACCAAGGCGGAGCCCTTCATCGGACGAATCCATGAAATCGAACGGCTCATCCACATACTCGGACGCAAACAGAAGAACAATCCTCTCCTCCTCGGCGATCCGGGCGTAGGGAAGACCGCGCTCGTCACCGCGCTCGCGAAAAAAATCGGGGAAGGCACGGCGGGAAATTTCCTCGCGGAGAAACGGATTCTCGCGCTCGACCTCGCGCTCGTCGTCGCCGGAACCAGTTTCCGCGGAGAATTCGAGGCGCGCCTGAAAGAAATCATCCGAGAAGCGAAGAACACTCCGAGCGTCATCCTCTTCATCGACGAGATCCATACGCTCGTCGGCGCCGGCAATACCTCCGGAGGACTCGATGCCGCCAACATACTGAAGCCCGCGCTCGCCCGTGGCGATATCCGGCTCATCGGCGCGACAACTTTCACCGAATACAAACGGCATATCGAAAAAGATCCCGCGCTCGAGCGGCGATTCCAATCCATACTCGTCCGCGAACCATCACGCGATGAGACGCTTTCCATCCTCCTCCAATCCAAGCATGCTTTCGAAGACTTTCATGAGGTCGTTCTTCCAGATGCCGTCATCGCCCTCGCGCTCGATATGTCCCTGCGACATATCCATGATCGATTCCTGCCGGACAAAACATTCGACCTCATCGACGAAGCGGCCTCCGCAGTGAAACATATGACTGAAGATATCCTCGTTCCCGACAAACACCTGACCATTCTCCGCAAACACCTCGAAGATCTCAGCATGGAAAAAAATCAGGCGCTCGAAAAAGGAGATTATGATGCCGCAAGCAAACTCTACCACGAGGAAAAGCAGACCGCCTCGGCGATCGCCATCCTCGAAACCAACAACCTCTCCCCGAAGAAGAAGCCGCATGCCATCGTCACGGAAGAAGACATTCTCCGAGCGCTCTCCCGTTCGACCGGCATCCCCGAGGAAAAACTCTCTCTCGAATGGAGGAATATCTCCCTGGCGCGCATCAGGGAGGCGCTCTCAGCATCCGTCATCGGTCAAGAGGAAGCGACCGATACGATTGCGAGGGCGCTCATCCGTGCGGCGGCCGGCATTCGCGATACGGATCGACCGATCGCATCATTCCTTTTCCTCGGTCCGTCCGGCGTAGGGAAGACCCTCCTCGCGAAAACGATCGCCGCGCAATTCTTCGGTAGCGACCATGCCTTCATCCGTCTCGACATGAGCGAATTCGGCGAACGGCACAATGTCGCGCAGATGATCGGTTCCCCCGCCGGCTATGTCGGCTATGGCGAAGGAGGCAAACTCACGGAGAAGATCCGTCGCGAACCCCATTCCGTCGTCCTCTTCGACGAGATCGAGAAAGCGCATCCCGATACGGCGAATATCCTCCTCCAGATCCTCGAAGACGGGTTCCTCACCGATGCCGAAGGACGGAAAGCGGATTTCCGTCATGCGATGATCATCCTCACTTCCAATATCGGTACGCACGCATTCACGGAAAGCGCGAAGATCGGTTTCGAAGAGCGCGATCGCTCCGATGATTTCGATCAGCGCTTCCGGATCGTGAAGAAAAGCGTGCTCGAGGAATTGAAACGCACCCTCCGCCCCGAACTCCTTTCCCGCCTCGGTGAGACTATCGTCTTCCGACCACTCGGAAAGAAAGCCATCGAGGCCATCGCGGGTCAGGAGCTCGAAAAATTACGGGATCGCCTGAAGAAAAAGAATATCACCCTCGTCTATCCGGCATCGATCCGCCCATTCATCGGTGAGACGGGATTCGTCCCATCCGAAGGCGCGAGGCCCATCCGAAAGAAAATCGAGCATACCATCGAACAGCCTATCGCGGAATTCCTCCTCACCCACCCGAAACAGAGGAAAATCACCCTCTCCCTCAGGAACAAACGGATTCTCGTGAAATAATGTTTTTTCACGATT
>CAYOIM010000020.1:0-14278 GCA_964404075.1 uncultured Bdellovibrionales bacterium
CCCTATGTACTTCAAGCATAATGTCACGCTCGCGCCGTATACGACTTTCAGGGTCGGAGGGAAAGCCTCCTTGTTCGTCGAGGTGAGCAGTCCGATAGAATTGGCCGAAGCGCTGGAGACCGCAGATCGGGAAAACCTGCCGGTATTCGTTCTTGGCGGCGGGAGTAATGTCCTGTTTTCCGATAAGGGATTTTCGGGGGTGGTGATCCGGATGGTCGATGGAGGAATACTCGCGAAGGGTGACGGACATCTCATCGCGGGAGCCGGCATCCCCCTTCGGGATGTCGTCTCGGCTACGGCGGAAAATGTCATGGCAGGACTGGAAACGCTTGCGGGGATTCCGGGGAGTTTCGGCGGCGCGCTTCGAGGCAATGCGGGCGCCTTCGGCAATGACATCGGTCGGCATGTCGTCTCGGTGAAGACCTTTCACCAGGAGACAGGTATGGTGAAGGAAATGCTCGCGAGGGACTGTGAGTTCGGGTATCGGGAAAGTTATTTCAAGCAACACCCGCACATCGTCATTTTGTCTGCAGTCATGAAGTTGAAACCCGGTGGGAGTCGGGCGGATATCCGACGAGTGATGAGGGAAACGATCGCGAAACGGGAGGAAAAACACAGCCAGACCGCTTGGTGTGCCGGATCATTCTTTATGAATCCGACGGTTGCGGATCAGAAGTTGCAACGGGATTTCGAATCGGAATCGGGGACCACCTGTCGTGAGGGAAAAATTCCTGCCGGATGGCTCATCGATCTCGTCGGGTTGCGCGGGAAGACGATCGGCGGCGCGATGGTGAGCATGGATCATCCGAATTACCTCATCAATACCGGCAATGCCAAGGCCGAGGATATCCTCATCCTCTCGAGTCTCGTGAAGACCCGTGTCCGTGACGAGCTTGGCGTGATATTGAAGGAAGAAGTGAATCTGGTCGGGTTCTGATATGAATATACTTTCCAAAGCATTCGTCAAGGGAGTGATTGGCTCCGAAGGATTGCCGAAGCCGGTTCTGCCGACAGTGGCTTTTCTCGGTCGGTCGAATGTCGGGAAATCGAGCACGATCAACGCGCTCCTTCAGGCGAAGAAGCTCGCCATCTCCAGTGTCCAGCCGGGGCGCACGACCGAAATCAATTATTTTATCGTGAACGACGCGTTTTATTTCGCGGATCTTCCGGGATACGGATACGCCAAGGCATCGATGAAACAGCGCGAGAAAATCCGTCGGCTGATACTTTGGTTTCTTTCCGATGGCATCGCCCAGGTGGATCTCGCCGTATTCATGGTCGATGGATCGCTCGGATTGCAAGACGCGGATCGGGAGGCGATACGATACGGACTCGAGCATGGCAGAAAGGTCGCCATCATCGCGAACAAGATGGATAGGGGGTCTCAGAATAAGAATCGCGAGATACTGAAATCCATACAAGAGGAATATCCTCATATTATGATTTTTCCATTCAGCGCGAAGAGAGGAGTCGGTCGTGATGAAGTGCTGGAGTATATCGAGCGGGAACTGCATATCAAATGATAGGGTCAGATACTGGATATTGGATGTCAGATAATATATATAGATATCGGATATTTTGTGCTGATGTTTCTCTTTATCTAATATCGAGTATCAATTATCCGATATCCATCTTCATTGATCTATGAAATCCGGCATCATCGAATCGGAAGGCAAGAAAATTCCGTACAAAATAATCCGTCGCAAGGGAATGCGGCGCATGCTCCTCTCTTTTTCTTCCGGAGGAGAGCTCGTCCTGACGGCTCCCCGACTGACGCCTTCGTGGTTTGTCGATGCTTTTCTCCGGAAATCGCATGCGTGGATCGAATCGCATCTCGCGCATATTATGTCGCGGCAGGAAATGGCGTCGCGGCGTGATTCGGAGTACCGAGAAAAACGGGAAGAAGCGAGAACGATCATCGAGTCACGGGTGAGTGAGCTCGCCCTGCGATACGGATTTCGCTATCGGAATATCGCGATACGCAATCAGCGGACGCGTTTTGGGAGCTGTTCGCGGGATGGTAACCTCTCCTTCCATTATCGGATCGCCTTCTTCGCGTCGGAAGAACGGGACTATGTCATTTTCCACGAGCTCTGCCATCTGCGCCATTTCGATCATTCGCCGGCTTTCTGGGAGGAAGTGTCCCGTTTTTCCCCGGATCACCGGATCCTCCGGGCGAAACTCAGGCATCGGGATCACCATTGACAATGCCCACTTGCGGGTATTCGAAATGATATTATAATGGAAGGAGTGGATGATCTATCAGTAACGACGAAATGGTATGAGCACGAGATTTCTGATTCACGGGCTGGAACTGAATTCGAAGCAGAGGATATATATCCTGAAGCGTCTTTCGGTCGTTGAAAAGCTCGTCGATCCCGTATCCAATGTGGAGGTGGAAGTGGGGCAGAATAAGAAGAAGCAGTATCGGGTGGAGGTGATGATCCATGATCCGCGCAAGCTCTATCGCGCGGAGAAACTCTCGGAGAGCATCGAGGGCTCGACGGATATGGTCGTGGAAAAATTGATGAGTGAAGTCGTTCGGGATAAGGAAAAAGTGAGGGACCTCCGTCGTCGCGGCGCCCGTTCGATCAAGAAAAAGACGACCCTGAATGCCGACGCTCGCTTCTGAGTCGTATCATTTCGATAAAAAGATATTTTTTTAAAAAACACAAAACTATGCCAAGAACTTCGAACGCTTTCAACTGGGCTGTCTATGTCGTTGTCGCCTGTTTTGCGGCCTGGGGGGTCTGGTTCGAGGCGATTCAGATGAATCTTTTCGATACCACGCCGAAACCGATAATCGTTCGTCCGGTGAAAACCGCACCTGATATGATGGACGAGAAGCAATCCGTCCGTCTGCCGATGAAACCGTCCGGAAAGCTCTCCATGGACGAGGCGAAGGACTGCGTCCTCACCCGATACGAAGGGTATGCGACGGTAAAAGCCTGGTATGAGGAGAGCGACATGTATGGCGAGAAAACGAATGTTCTTCGGGTAGCCGAAAGCGATCGTTTCATGTTGCCGGAGAAGGTGCGGCAATGGGCTGATGGCACGCCCGTCGAGTCTCTTCTCCCGGATGCTGTCCCGGCGCCGCTCAACACACGGCTCCTCAAGGCAAGTGCCGTGAAACCGACCGATGTGAAAATCGTTGAATTGAAAGTCTATTGTGAAGGGTATCCTTCCGCCAAGCTCGCTTTGAAGTGATTTCGCTTTGCTTTCTGGAGAGAAGCGCTCTTTGACGGGCGCTTTTTTTGGTGGTAAAATCGATGGGTATTTGGCTATTTTAAGGGAAAGATTATGAAATTTTTGACAAAGCTCTTCGGATCGAATGAGCGGGTGATAGAAAAATTGAAGCCATTGGTCGATTCGGTAAATGCTTTCGAAAAATCCATTCAGGCGCTCTCCGATGAGTCGCTTCGGGCGAAGACAGCGGAATTTCGGAAACGATTGGCCGGAGGCGAAACGCTCGACGATATCCTTCCGGAAGCATTCGCGGTCGTCCGCGAAGGTTCACGCCGGACCATCGGGCAACGGCATTTCGATGTGCAGATCATGGGCGGTATTGTCCTCCATCAGGGAAAGATCGCCGAGATGAAGACGGGTGAAGGGAAGACCCTGACATCGACTTTGCCGATCTATCTCAATGCGCTTGCCGGAAAGGGAGTGCATGTGGTGACGGTGAACGATTATCTCTCCCGTCGCGATGCGAGCTGGATGGGTCAGATCTTCCATTTTCTCGGTCTCTCGACTTCTTGTATCAATCAGCAGACCGTGTCGTACCGTTTCGAACCGAATGTGGCGGACGACGAGAGCGAGGCGACGGTCGATATGCAGAATCTCGTGCGTATTTCGCGGGGGGAAGCGTATCAGACGGACATCACCTACGGAACGAACAATGAATTCGGTTTCGATTATCTCCGTGACAATATGGTGACAGATCTCTCTGAAATGGTTCAGAAGAAACTCACATACGCCATCGTCGACGAGGTGGACTCCATCCTGATCGATGAGGCGCGTACGCCGCTCATCATCTCCGCACCCGATGCGGAATCGACCAAGCTCTACGAACGGTTCGCGAAGATCGCTCCGAGATTGCAGGCGGGCGAGCATTACGAGGTGGATGAGAAGATGAAGACGGTGACCTTGACGGACGCCGGTGTCAATCGCGTGGAGGAGCTCCTCGGTTCGGGGAATATCTATGCGGATGGCAATATTGAGTTTGTCCATCACCTCGAGCAATCGCTTCGCGCGGAAGTGATCATGAAAAATGACCGGGATTATGTCGTGCGCGACGGACAGGTCGTCATCGTCGATGATTTCACGGGGCGCATGATGCCGGGTCGTCGTTACAGTGACGGTCTCCATCAGGCGATCGAAGCGAAAGAGGGCGTCGCGGTACAGCGCGAATCCCGAACGCTCGCGACCATCACTTTCCAGAATTATTTCCGCCTCTATGGGAAACTCGCCGGCATGACCGGTACGGCGACGACTTCGGCAGAGGAATTTGCCAAGGTATACAAACTCGATGTGGTCGAGATACCGACGCATCGCGACATGATCCGCGAGGATCTGGGTGATATCGTCTACAAGACCGAAGAAGTGAAATTCGCGAAGATCGTAGAGCGGATCAAAGAAGCGCATGCGGTCGGTCAGCCGGTGCTCGTCGGGACGATCGCCATCGAGAAGTCGGAGTATTTGGCGGCGCTTCTCGAACGGGAGGGGGTGCCGCATCAGGTGCTCAATGCGAAACAGCATGAGAAAGAGGCGAGTATCATCGTCGGCGCCGGCATGAAGGGCGCGGTCACGATCGCGACGAATATGGCGGGTCGTGGAACGGATATCAAATTGGGTGAGGGAGTGAAAGAACTCGGTGGACTCTTCATCATCGGGACGGAACGGCATGAGGCGCGGCGGATCGACAATCAGCTCCGGGGGCGGGCCGGTCGTCAGGGGGATCCCGGCAGATCGCAATTCTATCTCTCGCTCGAGGATGAGCTGATGCGCCGGTTCGGCGGAGAAAAATTGAAAAGCATGATGACGACGCTCAATATCCCCGAGGACGAACCGATCCAGAATGTCATCATCACGAAAGTGATCGAGAGCGCTCAGACAAAGATCGAGGGTTTCAACTTCGATATCCGGAAACATGTGCTCGATTATGATGATGTCATGAACAAACAGCGCGAAGTGGTGTATCGCCGCCGCCGGGCAGTACTCGAGACCAAAGACATGCGTACCGAAACGCTCGATCTCCTTGACGAGGAATTCGAGAAGATGATCGGCTTCCATACCGCGATGGAAGAAGCGGAATGGAATCTCCGTGAGATCGTTCTCGAGATGAAGAATCTGTTTCCGAGTGTCCGCGAGGATGCGATCTTCCGGATTCTGGAGGGCGTCCGTGATGACCGATCCAAAGATGAGTTGGAGAAAAGGACGCTCATCCGGGAGAAGCTCACCGAGGAGGCGAAGAAGTGCTTTTTCGAACGGGAAACAGCATTCGGTGCGGACATGTGGGGACAGGTGCAGAGAGCGCTCCTCATGCGCTCGATCGATACGCTTTGGATGAATCATCTCGACGAGATCGATTATCTTCGGCAGGGCATCGGACTCCGCGGATACGGACAGCGGGATCCGCTCGTCGAGTACAAGCGCGAAGCATTCGATCTCTTCATGGGGCTCCTCGATACGATGCGGAAAAACTATCTCATGACGGTATTCAAGGTGACGCCGACCGCGGCGGTGACGGAGACCGTCCGTCAGAATATCCAATTGCATGGGGCGGAGGAGGATGTGGAACAATTCGGTGCCGTGAAGCAAGTGGATGCGGGTCACAACCCTTCCGATGGTGTCATCGAAAGAAGCGCGCCGATCGTTTCCGGACATGAAATCGGTCGCAATGATCCTTGTTCCTGCGGATCAGGCAAGAAGTATAAGAAGTGCCATGGGAGATAATACTGACAAATCCGTGACATTTTACGCCGGAGGATTTCTGTACAATCCGAAGAGGAATGAGGTCCTGTTGCATTTACGGGATGGAAACACAACTGTAAATCCTCACCTGTGGGGATTCTTCGGAGGTACGAGCGAGGGGGATGAATCGCCGCGGGAGTGTTGTGTCCGGGAATGGAAGGAGGAGCTGGGAATCGATGTCTCTCCCGATGCGTTGATACTGCTTTGCGATTACCTCAATACCGAACGGAATACCTGGCGTTATGCATTCTACCTGGAGAGTGATTTGAACAAAACAGATATGACACTTGGTGAAGGCGCAGATTTCGATTGGATCCCTCTAGAAAGGGTTTTCGATTACGCCCTCACTGAAAAATCAGCGCGGGATTTGCGGTATTTTATCGAAGTAATGAAGAAATAGTATGATCGACTATCAGGATTTTTCGAAAGTAGATATACGCGTCGGGGAAATCGTTCAAGTGGATGATTTTCCCGAGGCAAGAAAGCCGGCGTACAAGCTGGTGATTGATTTCGGACCGGAAATCGGAATGAAGAAGTCGTCGGCACAGATAACGAAGCATTATTCGAAAGATGATTTGATAGGGATGCTTATCGTCGGCGTGGTGAATTTTCCTCCGAAACAGATCGGACCGTTCATCTCGGAATCTCTCACACTCGGGGTTCCGGATGAAAATGGCGATGTAATACTGCTCTGTCCGACGAGAAATGTTCCCAAAGGCGGACGAATGTTTTAAATATGAAACTCGGAATATACGAACACTATAAGAAGAAACGCTACGAGGTGATCGGTGTCGCGAGGCATACGGAAACGCTTGAGGAATTCGTGGTGTATCGGGCGCTCTATGATTCCGAAGAATTCGGCGATCATGCATTGTGGATCCGTCCGAAGGAGATGTTTCTCGAAAAAGTGGATATCGATGGTGTTCGTACGCCGAGATTCCGATACATTGGAGACAAAGATTAATCTCGTTTATTTGTCATCCCGGGCTTGACCCGGGATCCAGGTTGCACGAACTTTGATTATTGAAGAAATATGAAAACTCTGAAATTCGCAACAGAACTCGTGTCACTCGTTCTCTCAGAAGAAAAGACCTCCACATGGAGGATTTTCGATGACAAGGGTTTGTCTCTCGGGGATGAACTTATATTCATCAATAAGGCGACAGGGGAGAAATTCGCGAAGGCAAGGATCGTTTCTGTCCGCGAGAAGACATTGAGAAAAATCGATGTGGCGGATTTCGACGAGGGTCATGAGCGCTTCGAAAGCCCCGAGAAGATGCTTGACTCTTATCGATCATATTACGGAGATACGGTGACGATGGATGCTGTGGTGAAATTAATCAAGTTTGAGCTCCTGGAAAAAATATGAAAATTACACTCTGTGGAAGTATCGCCTTTATTGATGAGATGGATACCGTGCGGAAAGCATTGGAACTTATGGGGCATGAGGTAAAGATGCCACCACTCGAAGTTGCCGATGAAACAGGGGCGATGATTCCCGTGAAGAAGTATTATGCCTTGCGAAAATCAATCACTGATGATGCTTCATGGATTTGGAAGAGAAAGGCAGAGGCGATGCGTTGGCACTTCGATAAAATTGTCTGGTCGGATGTCATCCTGGTTTTGAATGAGGGTAAAAATGGCATACCAGGATATATCGGTGCCAATACCCTCCTCGAAATGGGTCTCGCATTTCATCTGAAGAAACCGATCTATCTCCTCATGCCCATTCCGGAAATCTCTTATAAAGAGGAGATTCTCGGTATGTTGCCAATCGTAATCGATGGCGATTTGAAGAAAATCATTAAAAAATAAAAAGTATGGATTTTTTTGCTCGAAATAGAGCCCTCGCGACGGTATTCTTCACGATTTTTCTCGACATGATCGGATTTGGGATTCTCATTCCCATCATGCCATTCCTCTTCACGGATCCGGCATCCCCACACTACATATTCGGGGCTGGGGTATTGCTCGACCGCGGATATGTGTACATGGGGATCATCATGTCTCTCTTCTCGCTCTGCATGTTTCTCTCCGCTCCCATCATCGGCGAGTTTTCCGACAAATACGGACGGAAGAGACTCCTGATCGGGTCAATCATCGGGAATGCTGTTGGCTACGCTGTCTTCGCGATCGGCATTCTCCTCCATTCGGTGACATTCATCATACTGGCGAGGATGATAAACGGCCTCATGAGCGGCGGTATGGTAGTGGCGCAGGCGGCGATCGCCGATATTACGAAGCCTGAGGATCGGGCGAAGAATTTCGGACTCATCGGCGCGGCATTCGGATTGGGCATGATCCTCGGTCCCTTTATTGGTGGACGACTGGTCGATCCGACGCTCGTCTCCTGGTTTACGGCGACGACCCCATTCTTCTTCGCAGCGGGACTCTCCGTCATCAATGTGCTTTTCATCGCACTCTTTTTTGAAGAGACGAATAAGCACATCGATACCGCGAGGGTACTCACGCTCTCCAAAGCGATACGGAACATCGAAAAAGCGGTCTCTCTCAAATCCCTCCGACCGCTCTTCATCACGAACTTCCTCTTCCAGGGAGGATTCTCATTCTATGTCACCTTCGCGGGCGTATTTTTCCTCACTCGTTTCGGATTTACCGAGGCGAATATCGGAAATTATTTCGCTTACATCGGGCTCTGGATCATTTTCACGCAGACTATCCTGACACGCATCGTCTCGAGATACCTCTCAGAAAAGGAGATTCTCCGGAATACCATCATGATCGTGGGTGTCGCCATCTTGATCGTCACCACTTTGCATGACTCGCGCTACCTGTATTTCGTCGCTCCGTTCATGGCGATGGCGATGGGATTGACCCAGGCCAATATGACGGCGCTCATCTCGCGGGCATCCGACGCGAATATACAGGGAGAAATTCTCGGCATCAACGGAAGCGTTGCATCGCTGGCGACCGCTTTTCCGCCGCTTTTCGCGGGGCTGATCGCGGGGTATTTCGATGTGCATGCGCCACTCGTCATCGCATCGATAACGATCATTTCCGCCGGACTCTATTTCATCAATCACCTCCGGGTGATACGACTCCGCGATGAAGCCATGTTATGAATCTCTCCGACCTCGCGAAATACGATTTTGATCTTCCGAAGGAACTGATCCGGAAAGAGGGTATCGAACCGCGCGATAGTGCGAGGCTCTTCGTCTATAATACGAAGACTGATACCATCACGCATGACCGGTTCTTCCATCTGGGAAAGTATCTGCCGAAGCGCTCCCTCCTCATTCTCAATGATACGAGGGTCGTTCCGGCACGCCTCCATCTCAAGAAAGAGACGGGCGGGAGAATTGAAGTCTTTGTCCTCATGAATGAGTGGGATTCGAAGAGCGAGGAAATCCCATTGCTCGTCGATCGGAAATGCGGCATCGGATGGAAGCTCTTTTTCCCGAATGGGCAGTATTTCGAAATGGTTCGCCAAGAAGAAAACCGATTTTATGCTTTACTCAAGCCTTCAAACAGCGGTTCAACCCCTGTAAAATCACTCTCCGAATTACTCGAAGAGTATGGTGAGACGCCGATTCCGCCATATCTACAGGGTGAGGATTGGTTACGGGATGAGGAGAAATTGCGGAAACGCTACCAGACCATCTTCGCAGAGTCTGGGAAATCCGTCGCCGCTCCGACGGCCGCACTGCATTTCACGGATCGTGTATTCGCGTCGCTTCGGGAAAATGATATCGATATTGCATTCGTTACGCTCGATGTCGGACTCGGCACTTTCGCCAAGCTGAAAGACGAAAACTTCGAACAGAAAAAACTCCACCATGAAAATATCGATATCCCACAAATAACCGTCGACAAAATAAATGCTCTACTTGGAAGTCCAACTTCCAAGTCAGACTTCGGTCCGAAAATAGTCGTTGTCGGCACGACGGCCATCCGTTCCATCGAATCCGCCACCATACTTGGAGGTCGAACCTCCAAGTACACATTGAGACCCTATAGAGGGAAGACGGACATATTTATTTTTCCACCGCATCATTTCGGAATCCCAGACATCCTCATCACGAATTTTCATATACCGAAGAGCTCGCTCATGCTCCTCGTCGATGCGTTTCTCCAGGATAAGGGCGCGAAGAGAAATCTGGTAGAGCTCTATGAGGTAGCCATCCAGGAAGAGTATGCCTTCTACTCTTTCGGAGATTCGATGCTTATCCTATAATGATGGAGTGCCACAAATTCCTTCTTTTCGACTTATGAATTTCCGCGAAATATTGAAAATAACCGGATTGCCGGTCGTATTCGCGTCACTCTGCTGTCTCTCGCCGATCATCGTGCTTCTCCTCGGGCTCGGGAGTGTCTCATTCGCTTCGTCGCTCGCCGATACGCTTTACGGAGAGTACAAGTGGGTCTTTCGATCGGTCGGGCTCTTCATGCTCGCCGGGGCTATCATCGGGCATTTCCGTCGGCAGGGAGTGTGCACACTCGATGCAGTCAAACGGGAACGGAGCCGCATCGTGAATACCGTCATCATCGTACTCGCGACCGCTCTCGTCGGATATATTCTCTTTCTCTATGTCATCGTGCACTATGCCGGAGTCTGGCTTCACATCTGGAAATAACTCGTTATCAATAATTTTTCTCGTATGGATATTTCAATACCATGGTGGGCGATACTTATAGGGGCAGGTATCTACATGGGCGTCGGTTTCCTCTGGTATATGCAGGGGGTGTTCGGGAGGCAGTGGGTCAAACTCATGGGATGGACGCTCGAAACCGAAGAGGGGAGACGGGATTACGAAGCGCGACAGAAAGGGATGGGCATCATCTTCGCGCAGACCGCAGTGATGGCGATTATCATGTCCTATACGCTCGCCAATGGCGTTGCCATGGTCGAACAGCTCGATGGAAATCCTTACCTCCTCCCTCTGTGGCTCTGGTTCGGTTTCATCGTGCCGACGACTTATATCAATGCCCTTTTCGCGCATAAGCCGAAAAAGCTCTGGCTGATCGATGCTGCATATCCTCTCGTCGCCCTTTCCCTCATGACGATATTCTTTGTGATGTGACCATTTTCCTTGGCTGTCCGATATGAAAAAGCTCTTGACACTCTGTCTCCTCGTACAGAATGGAAGGATCCTCCTCGGGATGAAGAAACGGGGATTCGGGGCGGGGCGATGGAATGGATTCGGCGGGAAAGTCGGAAAAGATGAGACGATAGAACGAGCGGCGATACGCGAGGTGAAAGAAGAGTGCGGTGTCGATATCGGGATGATGGAACGATGCGGTGTGCACGAATTCCGTTTCGAGAATCATCCCGGAGAAATTCTCGAGGTTCATGTGTTCCGGACGGATACATTTGCCGGCGAACCGAGAGAGACCGAAGAGATGCGCCCGCGATGGTTCCGTTTCGAGGACATTCCATACGATGAAATGTGGGAGGACGACCGGTATTGGTTACCGTTTTTTCTCGAAGGGAAGAAGTTTCGGACGGAGTTTCTCTTCGATGGCAATGAGCACCTTCTTGCAAAGAGCATCCTCATCGTCGAACGGATATGATATAGTGGAGAGGGAGAATATCATTCAATCGAAGAAAAATTATGACCGAAGAACACAATAATCATGCGAGTGTCACGCTGACCATCGGACAACGCGCGGCCGATACTCTGACCAAATGGGCGGGAAGCTGGACATTCATCATCATCCTCTCGACACTCCTCGCTCTCTGGATCTGCATCAATGTCGTCGCGGTCGTGTATCGTTTCGATCCGTATCCGTTCATCCTGCTCAATCTCTTCCTCTCCTTCTGTGCCGCGTATCAGGCGCCGATCATCCTTATGAGTCAGCGCCGCGTGGAGGATCGCGACCGTGCCAAGGCTGAGCGCGATCACGCCATCAATCGCAAAGCCGAGCGGGAGATACAGGATATGCAGGCTGATTTCGAGGAATTGAAGGCAATGATCCGGAAATTGGATCAGAAAATCTCTCGCATCGAGGAAAAGAAATGATGATTGACTTTTCAGAATTTTCTGATACAATTTTTGTGTTGTTTTCAATTTCAACATCCTTATTTGAGCAGGGCCTGTAGTCTAGTGGTAAAACAGTGCATTCGCATTGCACAGCCGCGAGTTCGATTCTCGCCAGGTCCACCCGATAGATAAAAGAGAGGCTCATACGAGTCTTTTTTCATATACTTGACAAGAATAGTATTCAGGATAGTATTTCCAGTATAATATAGGAGGAGAGGAGTAGCCGGAGAGGGAATGAGTTCTTTTGAAAGGAGAAACCATTATGACATTTGGGAGCCCGGATTGGGAATTTCGCCACACGGAGGGGCGGCGTTTCGCTTGCGTCCTCTGCAATATGTTCACCTGGGGTGAGCCGAAGCGGGAGACAACTGAGGATTCTCGGGAGTTTGTTTGCGAGGTATGCATACTGCACTATAGACCTCCAGAATGTGAGGAACATCGTTCTGCAGAGGTGGTGGCGCTCCGTGTGGTACCGAGGAGCGATCCGCCGTCAGAAACACACATGCCGCAAGAACAAGTGGCATGACATGACAAAAGGGGGAAAGGTCATCAGACTCTTCCTCCAATTTTTTGATATGATACAATAATGAAAGGATTATAATTCATAAGAAGAGAATATGAGTCTGAAGCAAAGTGTATTGGGAATATTTGGAATCATCGGTGCTTTGGTGCTTGGAGGGTGTTCATCGTCACTGACGACTTCGGTGAAAACCGGGGATACCGAGGTGAGTACCAATGATACGAAAGTCATGGTCACGACGAAGGATGGAGAGAAAGATACCGAGATGAAAAAAGAGGTGGTTATGCCGAAGAAAAATATCGTCGTGATATTCGACGCGTCCGGAAGCATGAATGAGATATTGAATGGAGAGAAGAAAATTGATATCGCAAAAAAGTCGCTCGATGCGTATATCGATTCGATCTCGTCGGATGTCAATATGAGTCTCCTCGCTTATGGTCATGTCGGGAGCAATAAGGTCGCTGACAAGGCGATTTCATGTAGTACGGTAGAAGAAAAATACTTCCTCGGACCGGTTAATCCCGCCGTTATCAAGGAAAAAGTACGGACGATCTCCGCTAAAGGATGGACACCGATTACCCATGCTCTCGAAAAAGCGAATGCAATCCTCGCGACACATCCGGGCGATGAGAACCGCATTCTATTGGTGAGTGATGGCGAGGAGACTTGTGGCGGGAATCCTCTCGAGATCGCCCGAAAAGTACGAGCGGGTAATGCCCGGGTCGATGTTATCGGCTTCGATGTGAAAGGAGCCGTTGCTGAGGAATTGAAGAATATCTCTGTCCAGGGTGGCGGAGGCTATATCTCGGTCAAAAGTGCCAATGACTTTAATGTCGTCATTAAAAATGGAACTCTCAATGCTATTACTCCCGACTCCATGGTGAGCGTTGGAGACAATGGAGCTGTCAGCGTACAGACCGATGCCGCCAATATCAAATTAGATAGCGGTGCAGTCGATATAAAGGGGAGCGGAACGGATATACAAGTAAAACCGGGTGAGATGCCGAAAATTAATGGTGTCCCAGATAATATACCGGGACTGTAAAATCCGAATCGGTCGCTCATGGATCATGAGAGAATATATGGAGCGAAAGATACGAGTCGGCATTCTCTTCGGCGGGAAATCAGCGGAACATGAGGTATCGCTCCGATCGGCGAAGAATATCGTCACTGCCATCAACGAGGAGAAATATGATCCGGTCCTCATCGGCATCGATACCGCGGGGCAGTGGCATTCAGTATCACGAGAGCAATTCTTCGCATCGGATCGACTGGATGCAAACGAAGATGCCCTCGTCACACTCGTACCGGGGGGTTGCGGCGAACTCCTTTTTTTCGATGGGGAGACAGTCCATACGACGCTCGATATCGTCTTTCCGATGCTCCACGGGACATTCGGCGAGGATGGTGCCGTGCAGGGGTTCCTCAGGCTCGTCGGTATCCCCTTTGTCGGAGCGGGAGTCCTTGGCTCGGCAATCGGTATGGACAAAGATGTCATGAAACGACTTCTTCGTGATGCCGGAATCCCGATATCGAAGTTTCTTGTTTGTCATCATACGGACATCCCTTCGTACGAACAGGCATGCCGGACACTCGGTACGCCGCTTTTCATCAAGCCAGCGAATGCCGGTTCATCCATCGGAGTAAGCAAGGTCCGCACGGAGGAGGAATACTCGGAGGCAATACGGAGGGCGTTCCTCTATGACCGGAAGATCATCATTGAAGAAAGTATCGTGGGGAGGGAAATCGAATGTGCCATCCTCGGGAATGACGATCCGATCGC
>CAYOIM010000020.1:14378-17051 GCA_964404075.1 uncultured Bdellovibrionales bacterium
AGGCACTTTCCTGCGAGGGACTCGGACGAGTGGATGTTTTCCTGAAAGAGAATGGCGATATCCTCGTCAATGAAATCAACACCCTGCCAGGATTCACCTCCATCAGCATGTACCCCAAACTTTTCGAAGCGAGCGGTATTTCCTATCCCGACCTCATCGACCGACTCATCACCCTCGCCATCGAACGATTTGAGAGCGAAGAGGCATTGAGAACCACTCAGTAACCTCTCGAAATTTCAAAGCCCCCGTCGTGTCGCGCACAAAGGGGGCTTTTCGGTTATTGGAGCTTATCGAGATTTGCCAGCGTGAGCGCAGTCGTGAAATCCTTTCCCGCGTTACGAATAATTCGCGTGAGCAACTGACGGTCGCTGGCTGATAGGATGAGTTCTTCTGTCTGAAGGAACCCCTGAAACACAGCGAGTGAAGTATTTCGTATTTCAGGAATCAGCGCCTTTGCACTCGGCGTACCGATTCTCTCGAGTTCACTGCAGATGAACGCCCGTTCGAATGTCTCCATGAAACTCAGACGAATATTCGCATAAGCAGAGGGGTATTTCCTCGGTCTGAAATCGAGGTACGCCATCGCCGCTTCGGGCGCGCTGTGAAAAGGGTATTGGCGAGCAATGAATGCGCCCACTTCATTGGCAAGGATGAGGAGCTGTTCGCTCATGGGATTCTCCGGTGGATGCGACGATAAATAACTGCCTCCAGGAAACCACGGATTTGCACTCTTGTCCAGTGGACGGGGGTTCCTTCCCTGTTTTTTAGCCATCAGGAAATGGTATACTACAAGCATCAAAAAAATAATCAACAAAAATATGTTCAGGGAAACAATGACGCCAAAAACTCCTGAGGATGCGCTCCGCCCAAATAAGGACTCGCAACCTCAGGCTTCTTTTGAGGACTTACTCCGTGCTCTTGATACGACGGGGTACAAGGACGGCCCAATAAGCTATCAACTCACTCATGATGGGAATCTTGAAACACTGGAAATACTCTCTGATGAAGAAAAAACTCAGCTCCGAGAAGTCATCACAGAAAAATTGAAGCTCTTTCTCTCACAGGGACGGACCAAAGAGACTGCCGAAATACTCAAGGATTTTTCTGATACATTTACGGAATCAGAAGCCACTGAACTCGCCACATGGTCAAACAGTCAAAAGAGCGGTAATCCGACCAATGTCATGGATCAGGCGAGGACATTTGATCTTCGTGCGAAATCAATTCTCTTCAAGCATCTGCGTATCGATCAGAAAGAAATTCGAGGGATACTGTCCGAAGTATTGCGCAATCTCTACAATACGGATCAACTCTCCCGTATCGCGGGCATGTTGCAGTATCCAGAGACACTGAAGGCGCTAGATGAAACGATCGATGATTTCATCGCGTACACGGAGCAGAAAATGAAAGAAACTGATAAACCACAATTCATTCTCGAAACAAGGCACGAATTTCTTAAAGCAGTTTTTGATGCCGTATCAAAGTTCGCTGAGACAACGAAAAGTTCACTGAAACAAGATCGGGAAAGCGATATAACAATAGAAAAGCTTCTGCAAAAAATAGATGGGGAATTGTTGAAAATGGAGGCTATGAGCACACATCTCGATTTCCACGATATCCATGAGTGATAAGTGGCACTCATTCAATTGAGAGATCAATGTTCTTCGCTGTAGGTCATTTCAAAAAACCATCAAATTGATATGTTTGGAATCATCCTCATCTCCATCAGCACTTTCTTCGAGGAAATTTCGAATGTTATTGGTAAGGCCAAGGCTGCGAGACATGAAGAAAGCCCCTATACCATGGCTTTTTTAAGTATTTTTTGGATGGTGGTTTGCTTTTTCGCCATTGTCATACTGGATCCGGATTCTTTTATTTTTTCTGCCAAATCGATACCGACATTTGCCCTCAGGGTCGTACTCGAAATCGTTCAATGGTATCTCTATGTATTCGCTGTTATCCAGGCTGACCGGACAATGTTCAGTTTTGTTCGAACACTTACCATACCCCTCTTGCTGTTAACTGATATTTTTTTGGGTTATAGTACGGGGATAGTCACCATTGTCGGTATTTTCATCATCGTCTTTACATTATTTCTCGCTTTTTCGAACGGTGTCCTGAAAAGAAATGGCCTGAAATTTGTCGTTTTTTCCGCAGTGAATGCGGTACTGACTACCTCCCTCCTGAAGTATGATATCGCGCATTATAACTCAATCGTGGCCGAACAAGTGTCCGTCCATAGTATCTCCCTCGTTTTTTTCTTTGCATTGGCAATGATGAAATCACGAGAAAATCCCTTGCAACTCCTTATGCGACCAGGATTTTTCATCCAGTCGATTACCATTGGCGTATCCGGCTTCATTGAAAGTTTTGCGTATGATTACGGACTCGCGTCAGTCATTGTCACGGCGAAGCGCGCTTTCGGAATACTCTGGTCTATTTTCACTGGAAACATATATTTTAAAGAAAAACGCTTGGCATTTAAAATCGGCATTGCAACGCTTATTATCCTAGGTCTTGCTTGTCTCGCGCAAAAATAACCCTACAGAAAGCCAGAAAAGGTGTCATATCAAACCGTACGGTATGGGCCTAAAAATAGGAATCGGGAAGAATCAATCCCTGCATAAGTTCACATACATATGGCACTCTTTAGAATCCTAAAGAGATGCAACA
>CAYOIM010000021.1:0-10406 GCA_964404075.1 uncultured Bdellovibrionales bacterium
TTTGTTTACGCTTGCCCCCATTATACGAAAGACCTAGTTTTTTTGCAAATCCTTGATACTCTTTTGTCTCGATCCGGTGTAAAATGAATGTATGGATACGGAAAAATTTTTTTGGTACATCCTGTTTTTCGTACTCGTCATCTCCGCTTCTGGCATCGGTGTCGGTTTTTCGGCGTGGAGAGGCATCGAGCGGGAGAAGGAGGCGAGCGCCGCGGTGATGCAGGATGCATTCGCGAAGCTCGTTCGGGTGAGGATCGAGGTCGCCGCACGGCGGGAAATCCGTGAGGAACGCGCGCGGGTGGAGGCGGCGCTTCAGAGGGAAAACAAGAATCCGCTGTTCGTCGCGCCGCCCCCACCGGATATGGAAAGGATGAAGCATCTCGGCTGTGTTGCGGACGGATTCCTCTCCGATTATGGAAAGGAGAGTGGGGATATGGTCAAGTATATCAACGGTTCGAAATGCTACTATCTCCATCGTGCCTTGGAGACATGGCTCGATACGCCAGATTTCGATCAAGCGACCGAGATCAAGAAAAAAGTGAAGAAAGGCGATGTCGTCTATGGGATGTTTCTCGCGGAGGCGATCGACCGGAATGCGAAGTATTTCTATCCAAAGGAGAATCGATACTTCCGATTTTCCGATATGTGCCGGAAGGGGACAGAGAATCGGTGGGGTGAACATACCTGCGTGCCGTCATTTGAGAGCGAAGAATATCGGAAATACCTGCGTGAGATCACGAGACAGGCGATGGACATAGGGATACAGTCATTTATGTTCGGGCAGATACGGCTTCAGGAGTCGGGAGGTCTCGATCCGGCATGGGCGAGGATCATCGTGACGGATATGCGGGTGTATGCGGAGTGGCTCGGCATGGATATCGTGATCGGAGCGCAGACGAACGATATCGACGATCCGTCCTATCTCGGGCTGTTCGATTATATCGAAGGGGGCGTCGGTATCGATGCGCAGGGAAATTTTCCGGAGCGGTCGGAATGTCACCCGCGATGGTGGCAGGGGGCAGGGGATTGGTGCTGGGCACTCCTGTGGAACGACCGGTTCGCCAAGGGGGCGAAGAATGTCCTCATCCATCTGGATTGGAGTGGGAAGCGAGGGGATGACATGAGCCATTTCACGCGGATGTCTGCGGATGGTCGCGCATCGACACTCCGGCAACTGTATGAATTCTTTACTGCGCGGGGGGACGGATTTCTCCTCCCGGTGTTGGCGCGGCTCTCTATAGACAATAATGGCTGTACCGGAGTGACCAAACACTTCTATTCACCTCAGAAGAAGTTCGGTTGTGATGACGAGAAGGTAATCGATGACATCTTTTCTTCCTGGCTGAAGAAGTGATAGAATGGAGTCGTTCGTTCCTGTTACTCGTAGGATACAAGAAATCATATGCCCTCACCTGAATCATTGACACCGGAAATTTCGCACTCTGATGAGTCTGGCGGTTTGGATGGGATTGTGCCTGTTGAGAAAAGACCTGAAATTCGACGGAGGATTGTCGATGGGGATGTCGAAGATTTTCTGCGAGAACAGGAGGAATTTGGTGAGAATAGGAAAAACCCAAAGAAGCCGACCATTCATTAGGTGCATCGTATGAATTTCGATCTCCATCAGAAGGTGTCCAGCGTGCTCGCGCTCCTCTTCATCGCGCTTCTCAGTACGCTCCTTGGCATTATGACCGTGAGCGAGAGCGGTCGCGCGGTGGAGGATTTCTCGGCGACGATGGCGGCGCATGATCAGGCGCTCGGCAGATCGAACAAATAGAAAAGCTCACTATGCACCTCATTGCGTTTTTCGAATTCTGGTTGCGACATCTTTCGACGGTCGTGTCCCTTCCGTGGTTCGTGCTTGTCGGTTCTTTCGCGGAAGAAGTGATCAGTCCGATTCCGTCGCTCCTCGTCATGGGTACGGCGGGGACGATCGCCTTCGCCCGCGGATTGAGTGTTTGGTATCTTCTCTTGCTTTCTTGTGTCGGAAATATCGGGAAGACAGCGGGGGCATATATCTATTATGTCATCGGCGACAAACTTGAAGACCTGGTCGTTCCGAGATATGGAAGATATTTCGGCGTGACGCATCGGGGGATAGAGGAGATTGGAAGAAAGTTTACGGGAACCTGGAAGGATGCCGCCCTTCTTTTTTTTGTGCGTGCCATCCCGTTCTTCCCCACGACAACGGTATCGGTCGTATGCGGTATTTTGAAGATGCGCCTTTCTGAATATCTCGTGTTGACATTTTCCGCGAACTTCCTCAAGGATTTCGCGTATCTCCTCGTCGGATATGCGGGGCTCGCGGCGATCGGACGGCTGTGGCGGGATATCGATGAGATCAAATACTTTTTCCATATCGCGACCGGTATCGGTGTGGGTGTGATCTTGTATCTCCTGTGGAATCATCGTCGCAAGGGCATGTGGCTGTGGGAACAACTCTGCGCGCTATCCGCGAAGCGGAAGTGACACGGCGTCTTTTCTCATATATACTGTGACTCTTTATCCTTCTTCGCATTCCTGGTATTCAGTATCCGGTATCTGGTATCAAGCATCCCCGTAATTCCCTCCGTATGTCCCTATTTCAACTCAAATCCGATTGGTCGCCGGCGGGGGATCAGCCTCGGGCGATCGAGAAGCTCGTGACCGGACTCGGGAAGGGAGACCGGTTCCAGACCCTGCTCGGGATCACCGGTTCAGGGAAGACATTTACGGCGGCGAATGTGATCGTTGCGAATGACCGACCGACCCTCGTCATCGCGCATAACAAGACGCTCGCCGCACAGCTTGCGGAGGAATATCAGGCGTTTTTTCCCGGCCATGCGGTGCATTACTTCGTCTCGTACTACGATTACTATCAGCCGGAAGCGTATGTCGCCGCGAGCGATACCTATATCGAGAAGGATGCTTCCATCAATGAGGAGATCGATCGGCTCCGGCATGCATCGACGCAGGCGCTTCTCACGAGGCGCGATGTGATCATCGTCGCGTCGGTCTCGTGCATTTACGGACTCGGGTCGCCCAAGGAATATGAGGAGGAAAATCTCCGTCTCTCGGTGGGGATGGCATATACGCGGGATACCCTGGTGCGCAAGCTCGTTTCGATTTTCTTCGAGCGGACGAATGCGGATCTCACACCGGGATCGTTCCGTGCGCTCGGGAATCGCGTCGAAGTGATGCCCGTATCGGAGCGGTATTCCTATTCGTTCGAATTTTCAGACGGAGTCATATCGCAGATCCTTGCCATCGATCCGGTTTCGCAGAAGATTCTCGAGCGACCAGGGAGTATCTTTCTTTTCCCGACCAAGCACTTCATTACCGATAAGGTGAAACAAAAATCGGCACTCGCATCTATCCGTGCCGAACTCGATCTGCGATTGAAGGAATTGGAACGGGCAGGGAAGGTATTGGAGCATGAGCGCTTGAAACGGCGGACGAATTACGATCTCGCCATGATGGAAGAGATCGGATACTGCAGTGGTATCGAGAATTATTCGCGGCATCTCTCCGGGAAACAGCCAGGAGAAGCGCCGGATACTTTGCTTGCGTATTTTCCCCACCAGGAAGACGGGAGTCCGGATTTCCTCACGATCATCGACGAGTCCCATGTGACTCTGCCACAGCTCCGATCGATGTATGCGGGGGATCGGTCGCGTAAAGAGACACTTGTCGAATTCGGATTCAGGCTTCCCTCCGCATTGGATAATCGTCCGCTCCGTTTTGAGGAATTCCTCGAGCGGGTGGGACCGGTGGTATTCACTTCGGCGACGCCGGGCGAATACGAGCGGTCTGTGAGCGCGCAACTGGTAGAGCAGGTGATCCGTCCGACCGGACTTCTCGACCCGGAACTTTCGGTGCGCGGCGCACAGGAGCAAGGCGTTTATCCAGGACAGATTGCGGATTTTATCGCCGAGGCGGAACAGGAGATCGGGCGAGGTGGCAGGGTGCTCGCGACGACTCTGACGAAACAGATGGCGGAAGATCTGAGTGCCTACCTGAAAGAGAAAGGGATCAGGGCGGAGTATCTGCACAGCGATGTGAAGACCATTGATCGTATCAAGATCCTCACGGCGTTTCGCAAGGGAAGTTTCGATATCCTCGTCGGAGTGAACCTCCTCCGCGAGGGACTCGATCTCCCCGAAGTGTCGCTCATCGGTATCCTCGACGCGGACAAGGAGGGGTTCCTCCGTTCCGAGACATCGCTCATCCAGATCATCGGCCGTGCCGCACGGAACTCTCTCGGGAGGGTGATCTTGTATGCCGATCGGATGACGGATTCTTTGCGAAAGGCGATCGATACGACGAGGACGCGACGGGCGCTTCAGGAAGTGTACAATCGGAAGCACGGCATCACGCCGACGACCATCGAAAAGCGTATTCATGATATCACCGAGCAGATGGAGAGCGAGCATGAGAGGGCGGTGCGTGCGAATCTCGTGCTCGATGAGGAGATATTCAATGTCGATCCGAAGAAGCTGATGAAATTGAAGAACAAGGAAATGAACGAGGCGGTCGCCGCGCTGGACTTCGAGACGGCCGCCATACTTCGCGATGAGATCCGCGCGCTCGAGCGGAAAATCAGTCAGCGTTGAACGGGTTTTCCCGTATGGTATAATAGGGATACAAACAGGGGGCCGGAGTCGGGGCTTTCCCTTCGTAAATAAACAAATAGTCAATACGCATTATGACAGGATTGCAAAAATTATTTTTCGGGATCGGACTGCTCGCCATCGTCGGTCTCGGCGTGCTCGTCTATCAGCAGTTTGCCACGCCGGTGGCGGTCGCTCCGTCGGCGAGTGTCATGGAGCAGGGAAATCGTCCGGACGCCCTGAAACAGGATGGGGAAATGATACCGCCCGCCCTGTCTCCGGTTCCGGAAACTCCGGATGCGATCGCTGATGATATCGGAAAGGAAATCGATGAGGATAATTCATTGTTAAGCGAAGAAGAGCTTGGCGAAACTTCCGCGATCGAAGAAGAAGGGAGCGTCGTCAGTGACTTCGGCACGGTATATGATGAAAATGAAAATTAAAGTATTCGTGATAGGCGGTGCCGTCGTTTTGGGCGCCCTCTCCACGGGTATCGCATCGGCATCGGTCATGGAGGATCGGGAGTCGAGGGTGGAGATGAGGCAATCCGCTTTGCAAGAGCAACGCGAGGCGGGTATGGAGAATCGGAAAGCGATCCGGCTCGATCGTCAGGGTGAGCGCGAGGAAAACATGGAAGCCCGTCAGGCGGATCGCGAGGAACGAAAGACGGAGATGACCGCGAAGAGGCAGGCCGAGTTCTGCTCGCGATTTTCCGAGATGGCAGGGAATATGTCGGATCGGATGTCCGAGCGAAAAGGCAAGTTCGAGGACCGCAAGGAGAATCGGGGTGAACATTTCGAAGCCAGGCGGGATGAGCGGGAATCGAAGTTGACGGATATCCGTTCGGAGCAGGATGAGCGCCGATCGGAGATGTATGCTCGCCTGAATGGGAAAGCGGTGACGGATGAACAGAAAGCGGCCGTGGAGAAATTCCGGGATACGGTAGAGACCGCGGTGGAAACGCGGCGCGATGCCGTGGATGACGCGATCAAAGCGTTCCGATCCGGCGTGGATAGCGCCGTATCCGCCCGCAAGAATTCCATGGAGTCGGCGACCGCCTCCTTTCAGGGCGCGGTAGATGCGGCCGTCAGCGATGCGAAATCATCGTGCGAAAGTGGCAAGACGCCGGCTGAAGTCCGTTCGCGATTCCAGTCCGACATGCAGGCGGCGCGACGGAAATTGCAGAGCGACCGGTCGCAGATGGAGAAGGTGAAGAATGATGTGCGGGCATTGATGGAGACCCGTCGGAGTGCCGTCGAGGCGGCGATGGTCGCGTTCAAGGCAACGCTTGAGAGCGCCAAGGCAGAATTGAAAACAGCATTGGGGAAGCAGTAGTGTCCAACATTTAGGCTAGGCTGATTCTTTTGGAGCGGTCGTTCCGCCTGCGGGCGGTGCGACCGCTTGTTCTAGAAATATGAAATCATTTCGGGAATCTGTGATATCCGTTGTGCGGAGTATTTCTCGTGGATCGGTTTTGTCGTATAAACAAGTCGCAGAAAGAGCTGGTTATCCAAATGCCGCTCGTGCGGTCGGGAGTCTCATGAAGAAGAATTTCGATCGGTCCATTCCCTGTCATCGGGTGATCCGGAGTGATGGTTTTGTGGGGGAATATAATCGTGGCGCAGAGCGGAAAAGAACGATTCTCATCAAAGAGGGAGTGAGGATACGGAACGGACGGGTCATAGCGTGAGAGAATCCATATGGATGGGATACTGCGAAAGAAATTGATCATCGCGGCGGATGATTACGGGATCAGGGAAACGACGAAGCCGATTCTCGAACTTGCGGAGAAAGGACTCCTCGATCGGGTGGCTGTTTTTGCGGAGCGCGTGAGCGATGATGATATGCGGGCGTTGCTTCGGACCGGTGTCGCGATCGATATTCATTTGGAATTGATTCACCTCCTGAAGACGGGACATGAGGATGAAGGGAGCGCACTCAGTCGGGGTCTGAATTTCATCTTCCGTCGTATCATCGGTATCGTGCATCCGAGAAAAGTGCGTGATGAATGGCGACGACAGATCATCCTGTTTCGGGATCGTTTCGGGCGATTGCCCGACGGACTCAATTCTCATGAACATGTGCATTATTTCCCGGAGTTTTTCTCGGTGGTCGTCGCTCTGGCGGAAGAATTCGGGATACCGCGGGTGCGGCTCGGGAAGCAGGGTATCATCAAAGGAAGCTCTGGAGGATTGACGGCAGGTATTCTCGATTGGTGTTTCCGATTCGATGCGAAACGACTGAGAACGGGAAAAGTTTCGAGCTCACAGTGGGTGACGAGTTTCGATTGGTTCGCTGATCAGGCAACCTGTTTGAAGGCACTCTCCGTTCCGGAGTATGACGATGTGGAAGTCGTCTTCCATCCGGAACGCCAAGAGGAGAAGAGCGTGCTCGAAACCTGGTAGGGTGAGGGTTGTTTTTCTCTGAAAAAAGTGGTAGAATACTCCTTCTTGAAGAGTGGTATTTTTTATTTTTCGTGCCTTGAATTTTTTATAGCGGACGCACCGCTGAAACAGCGGAACGACCGTTGTAAAAAATTCCTGCAATTTTTCTGTAAAAGTATGTCTCGAAACAAGAATACACCGTCCGAGTGGATCACCGTCAAGGGGGCGCGGACGCACAATCTGAAGAATATCACCGTCTCGATGCCACGCAACAAGATGGTGGTTTTTACGGGTCTGTCCGGATCCGGGAAATCGTCACTCGCCTTCGATACGATTTTCGCCGAGGGACAACGACGCTATGTCGAGTCGCTTTCCGCGTACGCGCGGCAGTTCCTCAATACGATGCAGAAGCCGGATGTGGACGAAATCACCGGATTGTCGCCGGCGATTTCCATTGATCAGAAATCGAGGTCGTCGAATCCTCGTTCGACGGTCGCGACGATCACCGAGATCTATGATTACCTCCGTGTCATGTACGCGCGCATCGGGAAGCCGCACTGTCTCGAATGTGGGCGGGAGATCGAGAAGCTTTCTATCGAGGAGATGATGCGTCTCGTTTCGGAGAGGGTGGGGAAATCCGTCCGGTCGGATCGGCATGCCGGGAAGAAAGAGCCGGTGACGATTCTCGCGCCGGTCGTCCGCGGTCGCAAGGGCGAGTACTACCAGATGCTGTATGACGCGCTCGGCAAGGGATTCGTCGAGGTGTTCGTCGACGGGGAGCGCAAGCATCTCCGCGAGCGGATCATCCTGTCGAAACAGAAGAAGCATGATATTGATCTCGTCGTCGACGATATCGAGGGGGAATCGATTCTTTCCAAGGATTCCGAGGTGGGGGAGCGGTTGCGGGAAGCGGTGGAACGAGCGCTCGTGGAGGCGGAAGGCATGGTGAAAATCGCCTTCGGGGAAGAGACATTCCTCCTCTCGGCGAAATTCTCCTGTCCGTATGATGGGTTTTCCTATCCGGAAGTCGAGCCGAGACTCTTTTCATTCAATTCTCCGTACGGGGCATGTCCCGCCTGCAACGGGCTTGGGACCAAACATTTTTTCGGTGATGAGGAATGTCCGGCCTGCAAGGGGACGCGCCTTCGCGAGGAAGCCCTGCATATCACGGTCGGCGGGTCCGCCCGCAACGATTCGCAAGGGAATCGTGGCGATTCGGGCGGGAAGAATATCGTGGAACTCTCGGGGATGACCGTTTCCGAAGCGGCGGATTTCTTCATCACGCTTCATGTGAGTGATCGAGACCGGCAGATCGTCGCGGTCGTATTGAAGGAGATCGGCAATCGATTGGATTTCCTCCTCAATGTGGGGCTCGATTATCTCGCGCTCTCCCGTCGGGCGAATACGCTTTCCGGCGGTGAGGCACAGCGTATCCGTCTCGCTTCCCAGCTCGGATCACGACTCGTCGGGGCGCTCTATGTGCTCGACGAGCCGACTATCGGACTGCATCAGAGGGACAATGAACGGCTCATCGCGACACTCGAGGACCTGCGCGATATCGGCAATACCATTATCGTCGTCGAACATGATGAGGATACGATCTTCGCTTCGGATTATCTCGTCGATATCGGTCCGGGTGCGGGAGTGCATGGCGGGGAGATCGTCGTCGCGGATGATCTGGAGAAATTGCTGATGGCTGACAAGAATACATCGAAATCGCTGACGCTCTCTTACTTGCGGGGAGAATCCATGATCGAAATGCCGGCGACGCGTCGCACCAAGGACAAGGGGACGATCCGCATCCGCGGGATGAGCATTTTCAACTTCAAGAATGCGAATGTGGATATTCCGCTCGGGAAATTCGTCGCCATTACGGGCGTTTCGGGGTCCGGGAAATCCACGCTTCTCTACGAAGTCGTCCACAAAAATCTGCAGGCGCGCTTCGATCGGAGGTATCGGTCGAATGAAGTCTTGCATTGTGATTCGTTTACGGGCATGGAGTATGCGTCGCGGACGGTCCTCATCGATCAGACGCCGATCGGTCGGACACCACGATCGAATCCGGCGACCTATACGGGCGCATTCATCCACATCAGGGATCTCTTCGCATCATCGGAGGAGGCGCGGGTGCGCGGATGGAAGGCGGGGCGATTCTCATTCAATCGTCCCGGCGGTCGTTGCGAGACCTGCGAGGGGAACGGATTTATCGCGGTGGAGATGCACTTCCTGCCGACGGTGTATGTACCGTGCGATGTCTGCGAGGGGCGTCGCTTCATGAAGGAGACGCTTGAAGTGAAGTACCGGCATAGGAGCATCCACGATGTACTCGAGATGACGATCGAAGAGGCGGGGGAATTTTTCAAGGACATACCGGCGATCGCCGATCGCATGAAGACCCTGAATGAGGTCGGACTCGGGTATTTGAAACTCGGGCAGAGCGCGACGACGCTCTCGGGCGGCGAGGCGCAACGCGTGAAGATTTCATCGGAGCTCTATCGTCGATCGACGGAGCGCACCATCTATCTCCTCGACGAGCCGACGATCGGACTGCACTATGAGGATGTGAAGAAATTGATCGAGATCCTCGACCGGCTTGTGGAGAAGGGGAATACCGTGATCGTCATCGAACACAATATGGATCTCATCAAATCCGCCGACTGTATCATCGATATCGGTCCCGAAGGGGGAGCGGGTGGCGGCAAGGTGGTCGCCTCCGGTACGCCCGAAGAAGTGGCGAAGAACGAGCGCTCCTACACGGGACAGTATCTGAAGAAAGTCCTGCGGAGGAAGAAACGCTCATTGTTTTAAGCATCTCTGTGACTGTCATCTCCCGCGGCTCGTGTTTTGAAATCAGCGCCGTTCGGAATGAGCGTTTTTCTTCGAGATGGAGGTTCTGGGGGAGGGAGTATGGGTTGGAATGGTTTTTTCGCTGGTAATCCCATATTTTTCGTTGGCGATCATTTTCTCATAGGCGCCTTTGATCGCACTTTTGAGAGATGATGCGCTGTGGAGATACTGCGCGATAATCTGCCGTCTTTTTGCCGAGAGCATCGCAAACATTTCCGTATAGGAAATCGCATTGCCTGTGATTGTTGTATCGAGTGTGGCAAGATGATTTTTGAATGCCTCGGTTTCCCAGGCGAGTGGTTCTGGTATATCCTGCGGTTGTGGAGCGGGTTCAGACAGAGTGTCTGGCGTTTTCGTATCATCGCCTGCAGGGCGGGGGACCGTTGCTTCGAAAGGGAGTGTGAATTGTTCTGGGGCGGGCATAAGAGCGTATGGTTACTCAGTGTATCATACGGGATTTTTTGAGAAATGGAAACATGAGGCTTGGGAATATAAAAAAAACGCGAAAGTCTCGTTCATGAGGGCTTGATGGGGCTTTTAGGGGGATGTCTTTGCTTTTCTGAACAATATATATTATACTACAATT
>CAYOIM010000021.1:10506-17037 GCA_964404075.1 uncultured Bdellovibrionales bacterium
GGGCTTTTAGGGGGATGTCTTTGCTTTTCTGAACAATATATATTATACTACAATTTTCGAATAAAGTCAAATGAAACATTGGGAAAAGATATTGAAGCGGAAAAATATCGCGGAACTTCCGGATAATCCGGGGGTGTATTTCTTCCTGTCTCCCGAAAAGGAGATTCTCTATATCGGCAAGGCGACTTCGCTCCGGGATCGGGTGCGAAGTTATTATTCGAGCGATATTCAAGCGACGCGCGGACCGAAAATCGCGGCGATGCTGGCAAAGGCGGTATCCGTCGCGTATCGGAGGACGGACTCGGTATTGGAAGCGCTCCTCCTCGAATCCGAGTGTATCAAGGCGCATGCGCCGGTCTACAATACCGACCTCAAGGATAACAAGAGTTTCAACTTCGTCGTCATGACGGATGAGGAGTTTCCGCGCGTCCTCACGATACGGGGCCGTGAGCTCGCCGAAGGGAAATCGCCGGGGAAAATTCTCCGTCTCTTCGGACCCTTTCCGAACGGGCTCCAGCTCCGTGCCGCCCTGAAGATCGTTCGGAATATCTTTCCGTTCAGAGACAAATGTGTACCATATAAAGAACAGTCTGTCGAAGAGGGCGGAGACCCCGCCCGCAACATTTCGCAAGCGAAGCGTAGCGATTCGGGCAGGGCGTGCTTCAATCGGCAGATCGGGCTCTGCCCGGGGGTGTGTACGGGAGAAATTTCCAAGCGGGAATACGGATCGATAGTGAAAAATATCATGCAGTTTTTCGAGGGGAGGAAGGCGTCGATCATTCGGCGGCTGGAGCGTGCGATGAAATCATATGCGAAACATCTGGAATTCGAGAAGGCGAACGAGGTGAAGAAAACCCTGTTCGCTTTGCGGCACATTCAGGATGTGGCGCTGATCAGCGAACAGTCAGCAGATAACAATACACGGGGGGCGAAAACAATTCGGATCGAAGCCTATGATGTGGCGCATCTCATGGGCGGCTCTGCCGTTGGCGTGATGACGGTTATCGAGAACGGCACTGCGGAGAAGAACGCGTATCGGAAATTCCGTCTTCGGCAGGAATATGCGGGGAATGACCCGTTGGCATTGGAAGAAATTCTCCGTCGTCGTTTCGCGCATGCCGAGTGGCCATGTCCGGATATTCTCGCGGTGGATGGATCACTCCTTCAGTACGGGGTCGCCGAGCGGATTCTCGCGGAGCATGGACGCATCATCCCGATCGTCGGTATCGTGAAAAACGATCGACACAAGCCGGATCATATCATCGGTGATCCCGGCATCATACGGCGTTATACCAGGGAAATCCTTCTTGCGAATGCCGAGGCGCACCGCTTCGCCATCGCGTATCATCGCAAGCGCCGGAACCGTGACTTCCTTCCAGAAAAATAAAAAATCGAGTTGCTTTTTTCTTTCCTTTCAGTCTATACTGAGGCATCCATTTAAGAGCGGTCGTTCCGATTCTTGAGCGGTGCGACCGCTGTTTGAATGGTTTTGCCCTCTCATTCTCCCTCCTATCTCTATCGTGTAAATTCTCCAATATCTATTCTAGTATCCATCATTATTCTTTTCCCCGTATGAAATACTTCGCCGTCAAGCCGAAATGGCTGAATGAGATGCCGCTTCGCCTCGAATTGACCAAGGCGCAATTGGAGGAGCTCCTCCTCCTCGCTGAGCTCGGACTTTGGGTTCGGGAATCGGAAGCGGATATACAGGATGAGCGGGCGGATGCTTCGCTCGAAGTGATCGATCATCTCTGGAAGCAAGCGGAAGGACTCGGACTCGCGGGACTGACGAAGAAGTGGCATGGAAAAACCGTGCCGAAGGATGGGCTCGTGAAACAAGTCGAGACGGTCATGGAGCGATTCCTCGAGGACGAGTTTTGGGGTCGGTTGGAGACGCGGCTCGGTCAAAGGGACTTTCTCCGTGAGGCGACGGCCGATGAGATACGAAGCGTTGAGCTTTCGGGGGATTTTCCGGCGAAAGTGGAAGAGTATTGTGACACATGGCACCGAGAATTCGATCGTTTCGGGATCAATCGCCTCACGGTGGAGAAAGAGTAGAAAAGAAAAAGCTCCGGTACCGGAGCTTTTTTCGGCGTTCAATTCTTTCTGAATGTATTTTTCCGCATGACATAGAGTGGGCGCTTGATGACTTCTTCGTGGATATTCGCGATGTAGATGGAGATAAGTCCGATCGACATGAGGAGGATGCCGACGAGGAAGACGATGAAAATGGCGAGATTCTCGGAGTCGGAGAAGGTGAGTGCCCAATACCAGTTGAAGAAATATTTGCCGAGGAAGATGTAGGTACCGGAAACAAAGGAGAGCGTGGTGATGAAGATACCGATGTATCCGGCGACTTTCAGCGGGAAGAGGGAGAGCGAGACGAAGCTGTGCAACGCGAGCTTGGCGAGTTTCCAGACGCTGTAGCTCGCGGTCCCGTGGAGGCGATCGTTCGCCCTGAAGGTGATGTAGGCGCGTCTGAATCCGAGCCAGTCGATGAGTCCGCGGGTGAGGCGCTTCGTCTCGCCGAAGCGGTTGAATTCGTCGATGACCACCCGATCAAGGAGTCGGAAGTCGGTCGCGTTCGGCGTGATGTAGGTATCGGCGATCCGGTTGAGCAAGCAATAGAAGATTTTTCCGCCGAGGATTTTCACCCACGAGTCGCTTCTGCTCGCCTCGCGGATGCCGATGACGACTTCGGAGCCTTCTTCCCATTTCCGGATGAAATGAGGGATGAGTTCGACGGGATGCTGGAGGTCGGCATCGAGCATCATGCAGGCGTCTCCGTGGCAGAGGTTGATGCCGGCGGTCGTCGCGATTTCTTTGCCGAAGTTTCGGGAAAAGTCGATATATCTGACACGGGTATCGATCGCGACGAGCTTCTCTATTTCGTCGCCGGTATGATCCAGGCTTCCGTCGTTCACGAGGATGAGTTCGTAGTCATATTGACCTTCAAGCGCGGAAAACGCCTTCCTGAACGCGTCATAGAGGGGGCGGATATTCTTCTCTTCGTTGTAGGCCGGGACGATGAAGGAAATCGTTTTCATGGTGCCAGTGTATCACGGTTTTTCTTTTCTTTGAAGGGAGCGAGGCTTGTGAGCGCGACGATGAGGGTGATGGAGAGGATGACGAAGAGGATCGCGATGGCACCGATGGCGGAATCCTTCAGGAACCAGGGTTTGTACTGGGAAATTCTCTGATTGAGCTCATAGAGGTCTTCCCACCAGTGATCGTTGCGATAGACGGTGCGGAGGGAGAGGGACTGACCATTGACGGGGGTGTTGAGGGCGGTATCGGTGAGCAGAAAATCCGGATTGTCTGGCGCGACGGTGAAGAATCGGAGGTATTTCGACTGACCTTGGGTCGTTTGGTAGGAGAGGAGCATGCAATAGGTTTCCCCGGCGGAGTGTCCGATCGGAGGGAATGTCAAGGCGTAGAGATCGTCGGTATTGAGGAAGGGTCGTTCGAGGGCGCCGTCTCGCAGTGTATCCCTGCAATGTGCATCGCCGAGTTTCATCGTGACTGTGTCGCCGGACTTGATGCCAGGCGCGCGAAGCAGTACCTGGATGGTTTCGAGGTTGTCGCGACTTGCGGTGAATTTTTGGGAAAATGTCTGTCCGGGGAATATCTTGATGGTATCGCCCTTGGCGAGGATATGCGCGGCGGGGAATGATATGAGCGTGAAGAATCGGAAGAATATGAGGAGCGTCGATATCCCGAGGAGGCCGAGGAGAATTTGTTTGGAATCAATTTTGAGCATAGCGCATTTTTTCACCTTTCTTGCTTTCCGACTTTATAAACCTTACGAACTTTGGGCTTAAAAGTAAAATCGGAGGATGATCACATTGAAAATGAGATAGGTCATGAGGGAGAAAGAGCCGATGAGGAGGGCGAGGAGGAGTGTTTCGAAATATCGTTCCTTCCCGAACCAGGCGAGGATCGCGCCGAGGCCGGCCCCGATGAGGAGGATATGCGCGGCGAGATTGGGGAGGAAGTACCGTCCCGGGGTGCCGAGGCTCATCCGCATCCCGCCGATCTGGCTGAAGACATTCCAATCGGCGATGCGGATGCCGAGCTGAAGCGCGACGATCATGCCGATGAGGAAGATGACATATTTTCTCGCGGGGAGGAATGATGGATAGTCCGATTTGAATTTCTTCGAAAACAGAAGGAGTCCGAGTCCGATGATGGCGACGATCTCGATGAGAAAAATGATGTCGGTGACATGGCTGAGCACGGGACTGTTCACCCAGGAGAGCGTTCCCCAGTAGGTTTCTGATGGGAGGACGAACCGGCTCCAGGTGATGGTTTTCGAAATATACTCGCCGATCGATGCAAAATCATGGATCCGGAAGAAATGATCGAAGAGAAATGCGGTGACAGCGGCGAATGCGATGAAACAGGCTCCGAAGATGCCGTATCGGATTTTCTTGTCTTGCGGTCCCATTTTTTCATAGAGGAGGAAAGCAATGAGACCGAAAAGCGCTATTACCAGGATGTATCCGGTTCCTTTGGTCTCTGTAGCGATGAGGAGAGAGAGGAAGAGGAGTGATAGGGATTTCACGTCCAGACCATTCTTTAGCGCGAGTGCCCCGGCAGAGGTGAAGAGGAAGAATGAAGGGATGAGAAGCGCGTCGTAGTTGATATTCGTGAGGTAGAGCGAGAATTTTGGTTGGAAGGAGAGGATGGCGGTGAGGATGAGGCTCGCATATCCGGAAAATCCGATTGTGCGGGCGATCTGGTATGTGAGGAAGACGGCGAAAGTCCCAAGGAGGACGGAGAAGATCCGGATGAGGGAGAATCGGACGAGGATATCTTCGTGTGCGAAAAACCGCTCGATAGACGATGCGATCCGGTGGTAGAGGGATTTCGCTCCGGCGGCGGTATCCGGTTCGAGATAATAATTGTAGGGTTTCCAGATTTTTTCGCGGATGGCGGATTCATGGATGCCATCGGAGGAGTCGGAGAAATTGATGGTGTTGTAGATCTCCTTGCGGAGGATACCCGTGTCGGTCGCTTTCGCTGTTTTCTGGATTTCCTCGGAGAAATTATAGGTATCGAAGTTATCCTTGTCGCGGAGGGCGCTGTCATTCCCTCGATCGTTTTTTTCGGATTTCGGTACGACACCGGTCGGTTCGGCGAGATATTGTATGGTATTGTAGTGCCGCGCTTCGTCCTGCCCGCCGAATATCGGCTGTATGGTCGAGAGGAAAACACCCTTCAAGAAAAAGACGATGAGAATGAGAGCGAGAAGAGCGCTGGGATCCCGAAAATGCCACAGGGAAAAGATTCTGTTCATAACCAAAGTATATCATATTTTTTGGCTTGTTCAATGTATTGATGAGGAGCAGGTTGTTTTGAAATTCTTGGAAGAATGCTTGATGTGGAGTATATTGGAATGACTTCTTGAGAATCTTTATTGACAATATATGAAGAAAATACTGATTACCGGTGGTGGGGGATATATCGGGAGTCATGTGGCGAAGCTCTTTCTTGAGAAGGGCTTTCCCGTCGTTGTCTTGGATAACTTCTTTCGTGGGTACCGAGAACCGCTTCGCATCCTCTCGAAAATCGGGAGTATCGAAGTCGAAGAGGCGGATCTGCTCGATGCCGATGCGGTCCGGGCTGTTTTCGCGAAGCATGATATCGGCGCGGTCCTCCATTTCGCGGCGCTTTGCATCGTGAACGAATCAGTCGAACAGCCGGAGCTTTATATGCGGAACAATGTCGAGGGAACGGGAAATCTCCTTTCGGCGATGCGCGCATCCGGCGTGAAGCGACTTATTTTTTCTTCCACTTGTGCAGTGTATGGCGAGGCGGAATATCTCCCCGTCGATGAAGCACATCCGCTTCATCCGGCGAATCCTTATGGTGAATCCAAGCTCGCCGCGGAAGAGCTGGTTCGTCAGGCAGGGAAGAGATATGAGCTCCATTCCATCATATTCCGGTATTTCAATGTCTGCGGGGCATCGAGTGATGGGCTCATAGGAGATAGCAAGAAACCGTCGCAACTCCTCGTGCAGAATGCAGTGCGCGGCGCGATGGGCATCGAACCGTTTTCCTATACTTGCGCGGATGTCGACACGCCGGACCGCACGCCGATTCGGGATTATATCGATGTGGAAGATCTGGCGCGGGCGCATTTTCTCGGGTATGAGTATCTCGTGGCAGGCGGTGCGTCGGGAGTCTTCAATCTCGGGAATGGGCGCGGCTATTCCGTGGAGGAAATCGTCTCGGAAGTAGAGTGGCAGTTCGGGACGACGATGGAAAAGAAAACTCCCGCTGAGAAGCGTAAAGGAGAGTATGCGCAGGTATATGCTGATCCGACCAGGGTGTGGGAGATTCTCCGTTTCCGACCGCAGAAATCCCTCGCCAAGAGCATCGAAAGCCTTCGAAAGTGGTATACCGGACATCCGGATGGGTACGGGGAATGATTCCTCTATAATAAGCCATAAAAGTTATAAATTGACAATACCTTCGCAATGGTTCAATAGCTTGGAAACACCTGGTATACTCACTCGTTACCCATAC
>CAYOIM010000022.1:0-3162 GCA_964404075.1 uncultured Bdellovibrionales bacterium
TGGTGGCTTCGATGACGGCCGCTTCGCCACGCTTGTTGGCCTGGACGATCACGGTGGCGTTCATCTCGGCTTCGGTCCGCTGCCTGATCACGTCTTGCAACGCGATTTGGGCTTGGGCCTCAGCCTGCTCAGCAGCAACGCCAGCGACCTTGAGCTTCTGACCTTCTTCGGTCGCAGCGATCTCGGCGGCGATCGGCACACGAGCCTTCTGGGCCCCGACCTTCGCTTCGTTGTCAGCGATCTGCATGTCACGGTCACGCTCAGCATCCGAAATCGCGAGCTGTGCGCCAGCCTTGGCGATCTCACCTTCACGCCGCGCGGTTGCCGATTGGACATCGGCATTGCGCTTGGCTTCTGCTTCGCCAATCGTGGCTTGCGCAACGACTTCCGCCGTCCGCTTCTTGCCGAGCGACGTGATGTAGCCGGCTTCGTCGGTGACATCTTGAATCGTCAACAGATCGAGCGACAGCCCGAGCTTGCCCAGGCTGCCGTTGCCGATCTCGAGGGCGCTGGTCTCGAACTCCTGGCGGTTGCCGATGAGGTCTTCGACTGTGAGCGTGGCGACGATGCCGCGCAGCACGCCGTCGAGGTTCTGCTTGGCCGTGTCTTCGATGAACATCTCTTCCTTGCCGAGGAAGCGTTCGATCGCGAGCGCGAGCGAGGCGTCGTCTGACAGGATCTTGACATTACCGATGGCCTTCACGCGCACCAGTACCTTGTCCTTACTGGGGGCTTCGACAGCCAACGCCAGCGGGATGGTATTGAGCGACAGCTTCTGAACATCCTCGAGGATCGGGATGCGCAGGAAGCCGCCACCCTTGATGACACGATAGCCTCGCTCGACGGCCTTTCCTTCGCCATCGAGCGACTTCTTCTTGCGACCGAAGACCACGGCCACGACGTTGGGTGCGACCTTGTTGTACAGCCTGGACACGGCACGGAGCGTGCCAAACCCGACGCCAACAAGGATCAGGACGATTACCGGAATGGTAAGCGCCGAGAAAACACTACCGATTGATTCCCACATGATCGATTACTCCTTCTTGATTGTTCAGTTGAGTTGTTTGGCGACGCGGACGAGACTGCCAGCGGCCTCCGCGATGAAGACCGTTTCGCCTTCGGCAAAGGAACGATCCTCTTCCGAAGAACGGGCATCGAGATAGACGGTGCTGCCATGCTCGTCGGTCGCGACGACCTGACCCATCCGCCCCGCTGGGATGCGAGTCGAAACGGTAGCACGGCTTCCGACCAGGTTTCTCGTGTTGGTGTTGGTCGACGCTTGTTGCTTGCTGATCGTCCGATAGAACAACCAGCCAACGAAAGCAATCACCAAGCCCAAAATGGCGCCAACGATGCAGGAGAACACCAGGGACATACCCAGGTGCGTTGCAATGGCCCCCGCGGCGCCGAAGCCGAGACCGAACAGGAACAGGTTGCGCAGTGACAGCAGGCTCGGCCCGCTATCGCCATGCGAAAGCCCGTCGCTCAGTTCGACATCACCGTCGTGGCCAAAAAGGCTGGCTCCGAGGATGCCAAGGACCGAAATCCCAAGCAGCATCACAAAGCCCATCATCTGAGAGATTTCCATGATTCCATTTTCCTTTCACACTATTTCACTGTTTCCCTTCATCACCCGACTGGTAGAGGCGCGCTTGGAACGCTCGCCACTTTCCATTGATACGCCGGATGTTGAAGAGGACTATTTGAGCACCTGGTTTCGGAAACATCTCACTCTGCCACACATTCCTGTGCGGTGCGAGTGAAAATGAAACATCACCACGATACCCGGCTACTGTCGCAAAGGCACAAGGATCGACGGTGTCAAGACCATGCAATCGCTTTACTGTACCGACACGACCACTTTCGGTAGGTTTCGATATTGTCACATCGAAATACTCGCTTTCTGGGTGAGTAATAACACCCTAAATTGTCAAAGGGCTGTCCTGGAACCCTTTGAGGTTAGACGCATCAGGACTAAATATAATTGCATACTTTTTATTTTCTGTCAAGCCAGCAACTCAATAGTTCAAAAGTTCAAATCCATTTAGGGATAACAAAAACAAGGCTCTGGTAAGCCTCGTTTTTTCAGTGAGCGGGTAAACGGAATCGAACCGTCATCCTCAGCTTGGAAGGCTGATATAATAACCATTATACGATACCCGCAAAAACTCGCCCACAATCGGGGCGAGCATTTTTATTGTGCCAACGCTTCCGTTTTCTTCGGAGAACGGAGTCCGGTGAAGGAATCCATGTGGATATCGCCCTCCGCAACCCCGAGACTCACGACGACGCCCTTCATGGCAGTGGAGAAATCCGGGGATCCGACGATATAATACCTCATCGAGAGTGGGTTCGCGACATACTTTTCGATCATCGCCTTGCAGATATATCCGCGTTCCTCGCCAACCCCGCAGACCGTATCCGTCTGGGTGAGCGTATTCACATAGGTGAAGTGCTCCGTCGGCATCGCCTTCATCTCTTCATGGAACGCCGCGTCCTTCAAGAGCCGGTTCGAGTAAAAGAGGAAGAATTGCCTCTGCGAAGAAAGATGCATCGCCTGCCTCAGCATGCTCCGCGCCGGCGTGATGCCGACTCCGCCGATCAGGAATACGACCGGAGTCTCATCACCATCTTCGGGCAATACGAAAGCGCCGACGGGCTTCGTCGACAGCACCGTATCCCCCGCCTGGAGCGCCCAGATCGTCCGCTTGAAACTGCTCTCACCCTGTCGCATGACGAAATGGAGCTCGTCCTCATACGGGGCTGATGCGATGGAGAGCGACCTCAGTTTCCCTTTGCCATCGTCTTCAACGGAGAATTCCTTCACTTCGAGCGCGACATACTGCCCCGCCTTGAAATCGAATCCGACCGGCTTGGTGAAAATGAACATCTTCGTCCCATCCGCGACATCCGCGACACTCTTCAGTGTCAATGTGTATTTTTCCATGTTTTCTGCGAAAAGAAATTACTCGCTGTCGGGGCACTCGGAATCGGACCGAGACTAAATGGTCCCAAACCACTCGTACTACCACTATACTATGCCCCGCGTTGTACACCTTGCCTGCTCGTGATATCGGATCGAGACTAAATGGTCGCTCTCTCAAGACCCACTCGTACTACCACTATACTATGCCCCGCGTTGTACACCTTGCCTGCTCGTGA